>NZ_JBFUCJ010000084.1:0-33213 GCF_056405295.1 Variovorax sp. P1_H2
ATGGCCCCCACGCTCCCCCACTTCGTGTGGGTCGCTGCCCCCCGAGGGGGCCGCAGGCCGCCTTGGGGCGGCCCGGCGCCGGCCTGACTGACCCCCACGCTCCCCCACTTCGTGTGGGTCGCTGCCTCCCGGGGGCGCAGGCCGCCTTGGGGCGGCCCGGGTGCCTGCGTAAGATAGCGCGCATCGCACCCCGCCCCGCAGGCAGCCCATGGACGAGCGCGTCGACGACGACATCACCTTTCGCAGGCTCGAGATCCTGCTCGCCTTCATGGAGACCGGCAATCTCGCGCGTGCCGCGGAGCGTCTCGACACCAGCACCGTGACCGTGCACCGGGCCCTGCATGCGCTCGAAAACGGAATGCGCTGCGCGCTGTTTCGCCACGAGGGCCGCAATCTTCATCCCACCGAAGCCGCCCAGGCCCTGGCCGAGGTCGCGCGCGACGTGCTGCGCACCCTGTCCCAGGGCATCCGCTCGACCCGCGAGGTGGCCGGCTACTCGGCCGACCGGATCCGCATCGGCTCGCTCTACTCGCTGACCAGCCGCACCGTGCCCGCGATCGTGATGGGCATGAAGGTGCGCAAGCCCGAACTGCAGCTGGAACTGGTGCTCGGCTCCAACGCCGACCTGCTGCAAAAGCTGCGCGACGGCGCGGTCGATGCCGCGTTGATCGGGATGCCGGAGGGCGCGCCCGACCTGGAGAGCGAACCGCTCTTCGACGACGACATCTTCTTCGCCGCGCCGGCCGGCTCGCCCTACGGCCGGCTCGAGGCGGTCGACCTGAGCGCCTGCGCCAGCGAGCGTTTCGTCAGCCTGAGCGAAGGCTTCGTGACCTACGGCGGCTTCCGGGAAGCCTTTCGGATCGCCGGCTTCACGCCCGACGTGGTCATGGAGACCGGCGACATCTTCTCGCTGATGAACCTGGTCAGCGGCGGCATCGGCTACACGCTGCTGCCGGGCCGCGTGCGCGGCGTGATGCCGCAGCGGGTGCAACTGATCCCCTTGCAGCCGCGCTACCTCATGCGCCAGAAGATCGGCGTGAGCTTCCTGCGCACCCGCGAGCGCGACCCCAACCTGCTCGCGCTGCTGGCGGTGTGCCGCATGGCCCGCGCCGACCTGGCTCAGGGTTAACCCCCGATCGTTTCGCTCCGCGACGATTTCGCGAGCGCTGCTTAATTGATCGGACCGGCGCCGGCCGGTACCTTTCGTCTCCAGGGAACAGCGCCTTCGCGCAGCCCGATCCAGGAGACAACCCATGATCATCTACGGCACCGCGCTGCTGGCCGTCTGCCACCTGCTCGGCATCTTCATCGGCGACCTGCTCGGGCAGGCGCTCGGCGTCAAGACCAACGTCGGCGGCGTCGGCATCGCGATGCTGCTGCTGATCTTCGCCCGGCTCTACATGCAGAAGAACAACAAGCTGCCCAAGCTGACCGAACTCGGCGTGGAGTACTGGGGCGCGATGTACATCCCGGTGGTGGTCGCGATGGCGGCCCAGCAGGACATGGTCGCGGCGCTGCGCGGCGGCCCGGTGGCCCTGCTGTCGGCGCTCGCCGCGGTCGCGGTCTGCGCGGTCGTCATCGCGCTGATCAACCGGATGGAGCGCCCGGCCGCGGAGCCGGCGGTCCCCGCGCCGCTGCTGCACGACAACCCCCTGCTGACCGAAGCGGAGTGAACACCATGCTCGAAATCCTGCAGAAAGCAGCGGCCCAGAACGGCCTCGTGGCCGCCTTCGCGGTGGTCGGCCTGATCGTCCTGGTCTCGGGACAGATCTCGAAGCGGCTGACTTTCGGCCGCGTCCACGGCTCGGCCATCGCGATCGTGATCGGCCTGGCGCTGGCCTACTGGGGCGGCACCCAGACCGGCGGCCACAAGGGCCTGGCCGATGTGTCGCTGTTCGGCGGCATCGGCCTGATGGGCGGCGCGATGCTGCGCGATTTCGCGATCGTCGCCACGGCCTTCGAAGTGCAGGCCACCGAGGCCCGCAAGGCCGGGCTGATCGGCGTCGTCGCGCTGCTGCTGGGCACCGTGCTGCCCTTCGTCGTCGGCGCTTCCATCGCCTGGAGCTTCGGCTATTCGGATGCGGTGAGCATGACGACCATCGGCGCGGGTGCGGTGACCTACATCGTCGGTCCGGTCACCGGCGCGGCGATCGGCGCCAGCCCCGATGTCATGGCGCTCAGCATCGCCACCGGGCTCGTCAAGGCCATCATCGTGATGGTCGGCACGCCGATCGCGGCCCGCTTCCTGGCCTTGAAGACGCCGCGTTCGGCGATGGTGTTCGGCGGCCTGGCGGGTACGGTCAGCGGCGTTTCGGCCGGCCTCGCCGCCACCGACCGCAAGCTGGTGCCCTACGGTGCGCTGGTCGCCACTTTCCACACCGGCCTCGGTTGCCTGCTCGGGCCATCGCTGCTGTTCTTCGCCGTCAAGGCCATCATGGCGTGAGGACCACAACCATGGACCGAATGAACTGGAACACCAAGGCCGACAACCGCGCGGCCCGGCTCGCACGCGCGGCCGAAGCGCTCGGCGCGCAGCTTGCGGGCAAGCGCGTCGCCACCGAGGCCATCGGCACCCTGCTCGAAGCGGTGCTCGAACCCGGCGACCGCGTCTGCCTCGAGGGCAACAACCAGAAGCAGGCCGACTTCCTGGCGAAGGCGCTGGTGCGGCTCGATCCGCAGCGCGTGCACGGCCTGCACATGGTGCAGTCGGTGCTGGCGCTGCCGGAGCACCTCGACGTCTTCGAGAACGGCATCGCCGCACGGCTCGACTTCAGCTTCTCGGGGCCGCAGGGCGCGCGCCTGGCCAAACTGGTGTCGGCCGGGCGGATCGAGATCGGCGCCATCCACACCTACCTGGAACTGTTCGCACGCTACTTCGTCGACCTGACGCCCAAGGTGGCGCTGGTGGCGGCGCAGGCGGCCGACGCCGAGGGCAACCTCTACACCGGGCCCAACACCGAGGACACGCCGGCCATCGTCGAGGCCACCGCCTTCTCGGGCGGCATCGTGATCGCCCAGGTCAACGAGCTGGTCGACGGCCGGACCACGACCCTGCCGCGCATCGACATCCCGGCCGACTGGGTGAGCTTCGTGGTCCAGGCGCCGAGCCCGAACTTCATCGAGCCGCTGTTCACGCGCGACCCGGCGCAGATCAGCGAGATCCAGGTGCTGATGGCGATGATGGCGATCAAGGGCATCTACGCCGAGTACGGCGTCGAGCGGCTGAACCACGGCATCGGCTTCGACACCGCGGCGATCGAGCTGCTGCTGCCGACCTACGCCGAATCGCTGGGCCTCAAGGGTCGGATCGCCAAGCACTGGGCGCTGAACCCGCACCCTGCGCTGATCCCGGCGATCGAGGCCGGCTGGGTCGAGTCGGTGCATTCCTTCGGCTCCGAGCTCGGCATGGAGGACTACGTCCGGGCCCGCTCCGATGTCTTCTTTACCGGGCCCGACGGCAGCCTGCGCAGCAACCGGGCCTTCTGCCAGGCGGCGGGCCACTACGCCTGCGACCTGTTCATCGGCTCGACCCTGCAGATCGACCTCGACGGCAACAGCTCGACCGCCACGCTCGGGCGCATCACCGGCTTCGGCGGCGCGCCCAACATGGGGGCCGACGCGCGCGGCCGGCGCCACGCCAGCCCGGCCTGGCTCAAGGCCGGCCGCGAGGCGCGCGTGGGCCGCAACGGCGCCGCGGGCACGCCGCGCGGCCAGAAGCTGGTGGTGCAGATGGTCGAGACCTTCCGCGAGCACATGCAGCCGGCCTTCGTCGACCGGCTCGATGCCTGGACCCTGCAGGAGCAGGCCGGCATGGACCTGCCGCCGATCATGATCTACGGCGACGACGTCTCGCACATCCTGACCGAGGAAGGCATCGCCAACCTGCTGCTGTGCCGCAGCGACGAGGAGCGCGAACAGGCGATCCGCGGCGTTGCCGGCTACACCGCCGTCGGGCTGGCGCGCGACCGGCGCGCGGTCGAGAACCTGCGCGACCGCGGCGTGATCCGGCGGCCGCAGGACCTCGGCATCGATCCGCGCGATGCCACCCGCAACCTGCTGGCGGCCCGCAGCATGCGCGACCTGGTGCGCGCGTCGGGCGGGCTGTACCAGCCACCCAGGCGTTTCAGAAACTGGTAGGAGGCCGCTGTGTCCACATCCCATTCCCCAGGGCTCGAGTCCCTCGAATTCACCTTCCCCGGCAGCCGGCCCGCCGGCGCCATCGCCCCGGTGCTGGTCGGCGTGGTCGGCTCCGGCAACCTCGAGGTGCTGCTCGAAGCCGCGGCCGGCCGCGACTGCAGCGTGCGCATCGAGACCTCGGCGCGCGGCTTCGGCCCGATCTGGCAAGCCGTGCTGAGCGACTTTCACCAGCGCCATCCGCTGGCCGGCGTTCGCATCTCGATCAACGACATGGGCGCCACGCCGGCGGTCGTCAGCCTGCGGCTGGACCAGGCGGCGGCGGAGCTGAGCGTATGAGACGCCGGGCCGCTCCCAAGGCGAATACCGCAGCGCTGCTGCGCGAAGGTTATCCAATGAGACGCCGGGCCGCTCCCAAGGCGAATACCGCAGCGCTGCTGCGCGAAGGTTATCCAATGAGACGCCGGGCCGCTCCCAAGGCGAATTCCGCAGCGCGCAGCGCGGAGGTACGCCTGTGACCATCATCAGCTTCGCCGAATGCTCGGCGCGCGAGCGGATCGCGCAGCTCTTCGATGCCGGCAGCTTCCACGAATGGCTGCCGCCGGCCGAACGCGCGACCAGCCCGCACCTGGCGCAGCTGGGCCTGCCCTGCGCCTTCGACGACGGCGTCGCGATCGGTCGCGCCACGCTGCACGGCCGACCGGTCTTCGTCGCCGCGCAGGAGGGCGCCTTCATGGGCGGCGGCGTCGGCGAGGTCCATGGCGCCAAGCTGGTCGGCCTGTTGCGCCGCGCGCTGCGCGACCGGCCGGCCGCGGTGCTGCTGCTCGCGGAGTCGGGCGGCGTGCGGCTGCACGAGGCCAACGCCGGGCTGATCGCGGTGTCGGAAGTGATGCGTGCGCTGCTCGACGTGCGGGCCGCCGGGATCCCGGTGGTGGTGCTGATCGGCGGTGCCAACGGCTGCTTCGGCGGCATGGGCATCGTGGCGCGCTGCGCCGACCGCATCGTGATGAGCGACGTCGGCCGGCTCGCGATGTCGGGGCCCGAAGTCATCGAGGCTTCGCACGGCGTCGAGGAATTCGATTCGCGCGACCGGGCGCTGGTCTGGCGCACCACGGGCGGCAAGCACCGCTACCTGTGCGGCGACTGCGATGCGCTGGTCGAGGACGAGGTGCACGCCTTCCGCGTCGCGGCGATCGCCGCGATCAACGTACCGGACGCCTCGCGACCGCTGTCGCCCGAGGCGCTGGAGGCTGAGCACGCACTGCTGGCGGCGCGGCTCGACGCGCTGTCCGGCGCGGCCGACGGCGGCGACGAGTCGTTTCGCCTGTGGCACTTGCTGGGCATCCCGGAGCCCGAGCGGGTGCCGGATCTCGACGTCAAGGCGGTGCGCGCGCTGCGCCCTGCCTGAGGAGACAACGATGGAATGGAAAGCACTCGCCGAAGCACTCTTCGGCCCCGGCCACGGCATCGAGCCCGATGGCGACTTCCTGCATGGCGAAGCTCGCTTCGACGGCCGGCCGGTCACCGTGGTCGGCACCACGCACCACGCGCCGATCGGCGTCGCGCTGGCGCTGGCGCAAGCCCGCGTGGTGCTCGACACCATCGCCGCACGGCCGGGCCAGCCGATCCTGCTGCTGATCGACACCCAGGGCCAGCAGCTGCGCCGGCGCGACGAGCTGCTCGGCATCAACCGCGCGATGGCCCATCTGGGGGCCAGCATCGATCTGGCCCGGCGCCGCGGGCACGCGGTGATCGCGCTGGTCTACGACCAGGCCTTGTCGGGCGGGTTCATCACCTCGGGCCTGATCGCCGACGCCTGCTATGCGCTGCCCGAGGCCGAGATCCGCGTCATGCGAATTCCGGCGATGTCGCGCGTCACGAAGCTGCCCGAGGACATGCTGACGGCCCTGTCTCGGTCGAACCCGGTGTTCGCCCCCGGGGTCGGCAACTACCTCGCGATGGGCGGCGTGCGCGCCCTCTGGCAGGGCGACCTGGCGGCGGCGCTGCGGAGCGCCCTGGCGCAGACCGGCACCGACGATCGCCGCGCACGCGACGGCGCCGAGCGTGGCGGCCGCACGCTGGCGGCAGACATTGTCCAGCGCGTGCTGGACGCGGCTTGAGGCTGGCCATGGTGCCGCTGCGTCGCCATCGGCTGGCCTATCTCTGCGCTGCCGGCTGGCACGAGGTGCTGGCTCGCCCCTGGGACGAGGAGGCGCGGGCCTGCCTTTCGCACTGGGCCTCGCAGCGGCTGCCGCTGGTCGTGACCCGGCAGCACCCGGCGGGTGAGGGCGCGGATGCCGCGCCGATCGCGCTGGGCCTGCCGGCACCGCTGCGCTGGGGCCGTCGGCGGCTGGCGCTGCAGGTTTCGCGCGAGGCCCTGTCGTGCTTCGACGAGTTTCCGCGCGCGGCCGAGGCCGGCCGCCTGCTGCCGCGCCCCGTGCGCACGGCATGGCGGGCGCTCGACGCCGGGCTGCGCGCGCTGCAGGCGGGCGCACGTGTCTACGGCAGCCATGGCTGGCAGCTGCTCAGCGGGCTCGACTACCTGCACGCGGGATCCGACATCGACCTGTGGATCGCGGTCGACGACGTCGATCATGCCGATGCCGTCGCGCGGCAACTGCAGGATTTCGCCGGCGGCGAGCGCGTGCGGCTCGACGGCGAACTGGTCTTCCCGGACGGCGCCGCGGTCGCCTGGCGCGAATGGCATGCCTGGCGCGGCGGTTGCACGCGCCGGCTGCTGGTCAAGCGGCTGGATGGCGCGACGCTGGCAGAGGCGCAGCCGTCGATCGGCTCATGCGTGCAGCACGGGGTGCTTGCATGACGGCGGCGTTGTGTCCCCGCGCGTCGCCTGCGCCGTTCGAGCCGGGCCCGGATGCGTACGAGATCGGCCGGGCCGCGGTGCTGGCCCTGCACGACGAGCTGGCACTGGCGCCCAAGCCCGGGCTGGTGTCCTTCGTCGACAACGGCAGCCACGCGGACATGGACGCCCATACCTTCATGCGCAGCCTGTTCGCGCTGCGCCACTACTTCCCGGCGATCTTCGAACGGGGCCGCGAAGGCGCACCGTTCGCCGCGCTCGAGGCCTGCGGCATTGCGGCCGAGCAGCGCATGCTGGCCGCCACCGGCGGCATCAACACCCATCGCGGCGCGGTCTTCTCGCTCGGCCTGCTGTGCGCGGCCGCGGGTGCCGTGCGGACCGAAGGCGGGCGCCTGCGGCCGCCTATGCTGCGCGCCGCCTTGCGCCGTCGTTGGGGCGATGCGCTCGCCGAGCGGGCGCTGCGGGTCTCGATGCTGCCCGGCGGTGTCGCGGCGCGCCGCTACGGCCTGCGCAGCGCGTCGCAGGAAGCGGCGCTGGGTTTCCCGGCCATCTTCGAGACCGCGCTGCCGGCGCTGGAGCGCGCGCTCTCGCGCGGCCTCTCGCCCCGGCAGGCACGCATCGACACGCTGTTCGCGGTCATGGCGGTGCTGGACGACAGCAACCTGGCGCACCGCGGCGGCCTCGACGGCCTGCGCTTCGCGCAGGCTGCGGCGCGCCGTTTCCTTGATCGCGGCGGCATCGCCGCACCCGATGGCTTGCAGCAGGCGCAGGCGGTGCACCGCGGCTTCGTGGCCCGCCGCCTGTCGCCCGGGGGCGCAGCGGATGCACTGGCCGCCGCCTGCTGGCTGCGGCGCATCTGCGAGGCAACGTGAGCGCAGCGCCGGGCCGCCCCAAGCAAGCTCGCACCGCAGTGCGCAGCACGGAGCTTGCCTTATGAGCCTGGCGCTGGTCTTCTCGGGCCAGGGCATGCAGCATGCGGCGATGCTGCCGTGGCTGGCAGCCGACGACTCGGTGCGTGCAGTGGCCCGCGTGCTCGGCGAGGATTGGCGCGCGCGGCTGGCCGATCCGGCCTGGGCCGGCCGCAATGCGCATGCGCAGGTCCTGCTGGCCGGCCTCGGCTGCGCGGCCTGGTCGCAGCTGGCAACGCAGCTGCCCGTGCCGGTCGCGGTCGCCGGCTACAGCGTCGGCGAGCTGGCGGCTTTCGCCGTGGCCGGGGTCTACGATCCGGCCACGGCGATCGACCTGGCGCGCCAGCGGGCCGCGCTGATGGACCGTGAGGCCGAGAAGGGCGCGGCCGGGCTGCTGGCGATCAGCGGGCTCGCCGACCTTGCGCTGCAAGCGCTGTGCGCGGAGGCGGGGCTGGCGATCGCGATCCGCAATGGCGTCGGCAGCGTCGTGGTCGGCGGCCCGCGCGCCGCGCTGGCCGCGGCTGCCGAGACGGCGTCGCGCCTGGGTGCGCATTGCACGCCGCTCAACGTTCACGTCGCCTCGCACACACCCTGGATGGCGGGGGCCGCGAACGACTTCGCGCGCGCGATCGCCGCGCTGCCGTTCGAGGCGCCGCGGATGGCTTTGTTCAGCAATTACACCGGCGGTGTCGTCGGTGCGGCGCAAGCGCGCGAGGCGCTCGCCGCGCAGATCGACCACGCCGTGCGCTGGGACGAGTGCATGGAGGGCATCGCCGCCAGGCGGGTCTCGTGCGTGCTCGAGATCGGCCCCGGCCGGGCCCTGGCACGCATGTGGAACGCGCGCTTTCCGCAGATCCCGGCGCGCTCGGCGGACGAGTTCCGCAGCGTGGCGGGGATCGCGGCCTGGGTGGCGCGGGCTACAGCGCCTTGAGCGCCCGCCCGATGAAATGGCCCCAGCCAGCGCGCCGGCGTCGATGCGCAATAATCATCCCCATGCATTTCGCGAAAAGCGCATCTCGGGGCGGCCTGCCATGAGTTCCAGCGTACCGACTCCGCAGCAACTCGCCGGCATCGACGACGACGAACTCCTGCGCCTTGCCGTGAGCTGGCGGTCCCAGGCCTCGCGGGGTGACCGCGAGGCCTTCGGCATTGCCCATGCACTCGAGGTCGAGTGCCGGCGGCGCCTGCGCACCAGCCAGCTGCAGCAGTTGCCGCCCGAGCCGCCGCCCGCGGCGCGGCCCTGGTGGAAGTTCTGGAGCGCGAAGATCGACTCGGTCTCCGCCCCCTGACTCAGCCCCCGCGCACCATCGACAGCTTGCGCCCGCCGGCGTCGTAGCGCCTGGCGACATGGCCCGGCGCGCAGGGGGTGGCAAAGAAGCCTCAGGTCAGCGCGCCCGGAATCGTCATGATGTCCCAGGCGCCGCCGAAGCCGCTCGGCGTCGGGCGTTCGACGGGCGGCTGGAAGCTGGCCAGCACCCGGTTGCCCGCCGACTGCGCGGCCTGGTAGGAGGGCAGCGGCCCGCTGCCCGAATCGACCACTTGGCAGGGCCCCAGCCTCAACCATCCGCCGGGCCGGACGATCATCCAGTAGTAGTGGCCGGCAATGGGTTCTTCGATGACGAGGCTGAGTTCAGGCTTCATGTGCGACGGGGTTTCAAACGCATGTGCTGGCATGGGATTGAATCGAAGGCGCGCGGGCCCGCCAAGGAAAAAGATCACGCCGCCGAGCCCTATTTGCCCCGGGCAATCCCCAGGGGCGCATCGCGCTTGGCCAGCCCCCGCGACAGGGTGCGGGCGATGCCTGCCGCGATGCGCTGGAGCTCGGCCGCCCGCGCCGGTTCGAACAGGGCCTCGGTGTGCTTCTTCCACGCCGCCTGCCAGCGCGCGAACATCGCGGGCTCCAGCCCGGGGATCGCCATGTGACGGCCGAAGACATCGCCCGTGAAAGAGCGGCTGCCGAGCACCAGCGTGGCCCAGAACTCCACCATCCGGTCGAGGTGCGGCTGCCAGTCCTGCCCGATCGCGCGTTCGAACAGCGGGCCGATCTCGGCATCCTGCCGCAGTTCGCCGTAGAAGGCATGCACCAGGGTCCGCAGCCGGGCGCGGTCGCTGTTGTCGGCCTCAGCCATCGCGGCCGTCCGCGCGCGTGCTCAGCAGCCAGGGCGCGAAGCGCAGCAGGTAGAGGATGAAGCTCAGGGTCCAGGCCGCGGCGGCACCGAGCAGCGTCGCGGACTGGACCGACGGCGCAAGCCACGGGACGGCCACCCGGGCCAGGGCCGCCGCCATCACCAGCGCGTAGGCCGCGATCTCGGCGCCCGAGACCTTCAGCTCGCGGCYGGTGTGGCCGCGGGCGGTGCGGGTCATCATGCCGATCACGAGGCCGCCGACGCAGCCGACGGCCAGGGCGTGGACGCCGGCCGAGCTGCCGATCCAGCCGGCCTGGGCGGCGGCCAACAGCCCCAGTCCCAGCGGCAGCCAGGCATAGGACAGGTGCAGCACCCAGAGGATCGGCCGGCGCCGGCTGGCCATCGGCGCCCAGGTGGCCAGGCGCAGCGCCTGCAGCAGGGCCGCGGCCGCCAGCGCCGCGGCGCCCGAAACCGGCGCCACGTCCGCGGCCCAGACCGCCAGGCCGAGCGCCGTGCAGGCCACGGCCGCGGGCGACAGCCAGCGCGGCTCGACGATCCTGAGCCCCGGCGTGGCGCTCTGGGTGAAGGCCGGGATCACGCGACCGGCGACGATCGACACCAGGACCACGATCAGCGCCAGTCCCGCATGCAGCGCACGCATGGGTTCGGCCCATCGCGCGTTGAGCGCACCCAGGTGGAATGCCGCATTCGCGATCGCCAGCAGCGCCAGGACCGCCACCACTTTCAGGTTGCGCCAGTTGCGCGCCCGCAGGATCAGCGTGGCGAAGGTCGCCGCGGCAGCAAGGAGGAACAGCGTGTCGATGGCTGCGAAGAGGGGCGCGGGTGCCGCCACCGAGGCAATGCGCCCCGCCAGCCAGAGCAGCCACAGCGCCGCCAGCGGGGCTCCGCGCGGTGTCTGCAATCCGGTCCAGACCTTGCCCGCCGTCAGCAGGAAGCCGACGATCACGGCGGCGACGAAACCGAACAGCATCTCGTGCGCATGCCAGTAGACCGGCGGCAGCTGCTTCGGCAGCGTCGCATGGCCGCTCAGCAGCCCGGCCCACAGCGCCATCCAGGCCACGGCGACGGTTGCCGCGCCGAGGTAGAACGGCCGGAATGCCAGCCGCAGGACCGGCAGGCCCGAAGGTGGGGGTGCCTTTAACATATACATGAGATGTAGTTTATAGATGGCGAGACATCAAAGCAATAGATAAAATACACCTTATGCGACTGACCCTCTTCACCGAMTATTCCCTGCGCGTTCTGCTGGTGCTTGCGACCCGCACCGACTCGCTGGTCACCATCGCCGACCTGTCGAAGGCCTTCGACATCTCGAATGCTCACCTGATGAAGGTCACGCACATGCTGGGCAAGTCGGGCTGGGTCGACACCGTGCGCGGCCGCAACGGCGGCATGCGGCTGTCGGCGCATCCCTCCAAGCTCAGGATCGGCACCATCGTTCGCCATCTCGAGACCGATTTCGCGCTGGTCGAGTGCTTCGGCGACGGCAACCGCTGCGTGCTGACCGGCGGCTGCGAGCTGGCCGCGGTGCTGGCGCGGGCGATGCAGGCTTTTCTCGACGAACTCGACCGCTACAGCCTGGCCGACCTTGCAAATGCCAGCCCGGCGCTGATGGTGCTGCCGCTGTGGCAGGAGCTCACCTGGCACGCGCCGGTGAAGCGTCCGAGCATCGAGGTGGTGCCGGGGATCGCCCAGGCGCTGCTCAGCGAACCCGCCGCCGTGCGGCCGCGCCGCAAGCGCGCGGGCTGAGGGCGCTGGCGACGGGCGCCTGCCACGGGCGCCGTCCGGAGGACAATCGGGGAAAATTCAGCCTGAACCCACAGCCACGACCATGTCCCGCCTCGACGATCCCCTCCACGATGCCGAAATCGGCTCCCGCGACAGCACGCTCGACACCACACGCATCGACGACGTGCGCATCGGCGCCGTCCGCCCGCTCATGACCCCTGCGCTGCTGCAGGAGCGCGTGCCGGTGCGCGACAACACGCTGGCGCTGGTCGAGGGCAGCCGCGCCGCGATCGCCGACGTGCTGCACGGCCGCGACGACCGGCTGGTGGTGGTGGTCGGCCCGTGCTCCATCCACGACCACGACCAGGCGATCGAGTATGCGCAGCGCCTCAAGCCGGTCGCCGACTCGCTGCAGGACGACCTGCTGATCGTGATGCGCGCCTACTTCGAGAAGCCGCGCACCACGGTGGGCTGGAAGGGCTACATCAACGACCCGCACCTGGACGGCAGCTTCGCGATCAACGAAGGCCTGGAGCGGGCACGGCGCCTGCTGCTCGAACTGACCACGCTGGGCCTGCCGACCGGCACCGAGTTCCTCGACCTGCTGAGCCCGCAGTTCATCGCCGACCTGATCGCCTGGGGTGCCATCGGCGCCCGCACCACCGAGAGCCAGAGCCATCGCCAGCTGGCCTCGGGCCTGAGCTGCCCGGTCGGCTTCAAGAACGGCACCGACGGCAGCGTCAAGGTCGCGGCCGATGCGATCCTCGCGGCCCGCGCACCGCATGCCTTCATGGGCATGACCAAGATGGGCATGGCGGCGATCTTCGAGACCCGCGGCAACGACGACTGCCACGTGATCCTGCGCGGCGGCAAGGCGCCCAACTATTGCGCCGCCGACGTGGCGGCGAGCTGCGAGGCGCTGCAGGCCAACGGCCTGCGGCCGCAGGTGATGATCGACGTCTCGCATGGCAACAGCAGCAAGCAGCACCAGCGGCAGATCGTGGTCGCCGAAGACGTCGCGGCGCAGATCGCGGCCGGCGAGAAGCGCATCACCGGCATCATGATCGAGAGCCATCTCGAGGAAGGGCGGCAGGACCTGAAGCCGGGCGTGGCGCTCCGGCATGGCGTCTCGATCACCGACGCCTGCATCGGCTTCGCGCAGACGGTGCCGGTGCTGGAGGGGCTGGCCAAGGCGGTCAAGGCGCGGCGGCGTCTGATGAAGGGCACGCTGTCGGCCCGTTGAGCAGGGGCCCTTCGACTTTTCTGAGTTCGTACGAGCCGATAGCGGCCGTGGCAACGCCGGCGGCGCGGTATGGTCGCAAGCATGAGAACCCCCGATCTTCCTGTGATCCTGCAAGTCGAGAGACTGGGCTTTGCCTACCCCGGACAGCAGCCACTCGCCACCGGCTGGACAGCGTCCATCGGCCCGGGAGTGACGCTCCTGCACGGCGACACCGGCAGCGGAAAGTCCACCCTGCTGCGCGTGCTGGCCGGCACCCTGGCCGCCCGTGGGCAACTGGCACTGAACGGCGCCCGCCTCGACACGGACGCCGAGGCCTACCGGCGCGGCGTCTTCTTCGTCGATCCCGCCACCGACGCCTTCGATGCGCTCACGGTGCGCGCCTGCACGGCCGCGCTGCGCGAAGGGGATGCAGGCTTCGACGAGGCGACGTGGCAGCGGCTGGTCGACGGCTTCGCGTTGGCCCCGCATCTCGACAAGTCGATGTTCATGCTGTCGACCGGCTCGAAGCGCAAGGTCTGGCTGGCCGCCGCGCTGGCGTCGAGTCGCCCGCTGCTGCTGCTCGACGAGCCGACCGGCGGCCTCGACGCCGCTTCGATCCGCTGCCTCTGGAGCGCCCTGTCGGAGAGCGCACAGGCCCGGGCCGTGGTGGTGGCGAGCGGTGAATGCATCGACGCGCTGCCGCTGGCCGCAACGCTCGCACTGCCGCTGCGCTGAGCGCTACGGCGCCACCAGGTCCGCGGGCCCCTCGGTGAGGGGCGCGACATCCAGCATCGTGCCGCGGCAGCTGGCGGCACCGCAGCGGCACGGATAGTCTGAAGGCGACGAGCCGTCGTCGGCCGTGAGCCCGTAGTCGATGAAGAGCTCGTCGCCGGCCTCGACCGGCACCAGCGTCTGGAACTTGAGCACCAGGCGGCCCGCCTCGTCGTATTCCTCGACCGCCTCGCAGTTCGGGTCGCAGGAGTGGTTCAGGTGGCGGGTCGCGTTGCCGCCCTTGCCGCCGTCGATGACCTCCTCGTTGGAGAGCATGAACAGATAGGTGAGCTGGTCGTTCCACTGGCGGGCGGCGACCTCTTCGGCCGTGTAGCGACGGCCTTCGTAGAGACCGAGCAGGGCGTTGGCGGGCAGGTCCCGGGTCGCGAATGCGCCCAGCCCGTGGACGCCGCTGGGGGATACCCGCAGGCAGGGTGTGGAGGAGGCGGCGGATTTTCTGGCGGCGGTCATGGTCGGAACGGGATGCGTGGGCGCAGGATCTCGAAGCCCGGTGAAGCGCTCGGCGGATCCGCCGTCGCAGGCTTGCTGCGGCGGGTCTGCATCGTACTCAAGAATCACGCGAAGGATCTCCTCGTGAAATTCCTGGCTGCCTGAGTGGTGCAGTGCGGCCAGGCATCGCCGCTGTTGCAACGGCGGCACTCCGACTAAGCTATGGCACTTTTCTCAACGCACAGTGATGCCCATGACTACGACATACGTTCAAATCCAGAAAAAGATCGCATTGCTCCAGCGCCAGGCCGACAGTCTTCGCGAGAAGGAAGTCGCCGGCGTGGTCGAGCGCATCAAGGTGGCCATCGCTCATTACGGATTGACTGCGCCGCAACTGGGCTTCGGTGCCGCGGGCGCGAGCCCGAAGGCGGCGTCGCGCAACAGGAAAGAGAAGGCGGTCGCGACAGCGGCCCGCTTCAGCGATGGCGACGGCGGCACCTGGTCGGGGCGCGGTCCTCGTCCCGGCTGGCTGCGCGAGGCGCTGGCGGCCGGCAAGTCGCTCGATGACTTCAGGGTCGCTTCCGGGCCGGTGATTGCCCCGCGCGCCGCGAAGAAGGCGGCCCGGACGAAGCGCCGCCCGTCGACCGTGCTCTATCGCGACGATGCCGGCCATTCATGGACCGGTCGCGGGCCGCAGCCTCGCTGGCTGAAGGAAGCACTGGCGCAAGGCAAGACCTTGAGCGAACTGGCCGGCTGAGCAAGCGGCCCCTCATGCACACGGTCATCGTGATCGGCGGCGGCTTGGCGCTGATGGCTGCCTGCCTGCTGCTGGGGCATGCCTGGGGCGGCAGGGCAGGACTCGTCATGGGTGCCGGGCTCTTCATCCCGATCTGGCTGGTGGGTGCCTTCGTCAACATGTGGGTCGGCGTCGGCACCGCCGGTTATTCATGGGGTGAAGAGTTCCCGATCTTTCTCGGCATCTTCGCCGTGCCGGCGGCGTTGGCGGGGCTGCTGTGGTGGAAGCTGGCCTGAGGGCAGTCGACGATTCGAGGCTGGGACAAGGACTGCCGGACGGTGACGGCGGCGCGCTGAACGGATCCGTGCATTTGTACGCAAATCGCGATATACACAGTGATGTAATCCTTTCGGCTTCATTGTGATCACTACACAATGGCGCAAATCCCGGTCCTCAGCCCATGAAAGCATCACCTCTTCTCGGAACATTGCATCGCCTCCGCAGTCGCCTTCGGCGACTGTTCGGCGGCCGCGGGCCGGCGCGTTCGGCGCCGCGCGTGGTGGCGTCCGCCATGCCGCGACCCATGGCACCGGACGACCGGGCGCTGCCGTCGAAGCCGGTCCCGCTGGCGGCTGAGGTGCGCAAGCCGGTGGCGGCGTCGGTCCAGCCGGTTGTCGCTGCGCCGCGAGCCGAGCCGGTTCCGGACCCGGCACCGGCACCGGCACCGGCCAAGACCATGCGCTCGCTCGACGAGGTGCGGGCCGATCTGGCCCGGTTGCGCGAGAGTGCCAAGGAACGGCACGCGCGTGCGTCGGTCCCGGTTCGACGCGACATCAGTTTCGAGCCGACCGATTTCATGGACTTCGCCAAGCCGGCGCCTGCGCCGGAGCACGACGAGTCTTTCGAACAGACCGCGTTCCTCGACTTCACGACCTTGAAGCCGCGCTCCTAGCCCTCGCCGAGGCCTTGGCCGGCAGGCTCGGACGGAAGTTCGCGCGGGAAGTACCGTCATCACTTCGAAGAAGCGATCCGGCCCGGTCCGCATGTTGACCGCGCGCGTGGTGGAGGTGCTCAGTGCGAGCGTCGACAGCGGCAGCAGAAGCAGCAACGCCAGGACGAAACCCCTGGCCTGCGCCGGGGATGCCACGGGCCTTTACCAGCCCATCTGCTGCTGCCTGCCGCCCCTGATGTTCCCGGCCACGCCGCCGGCGATGCCGCCGATGGCTGCGCCGGTCCAGGCGTCGCCGCCCGAGATGGCCGCGATGCCGGCGCCGCCCGCCGCACCCATCGCCGCGCCGCTCATCGTTCCCTGCTGCCGCGGCGTCATGTCGGTGCAGGCGCTCGCCAACGTGATCGCCGCAACGATCGCCACCCATTGAAGTCGTTTCATGATCGCTCTCCGCTACTTGTTCTTCTGCAGGCCGGGCAGCGCCATCTCGAACCAGATCGTGTCGAGCACCGGCCGCTTCAGCTTGGTCGGATTGGCCGCATACCAGCGATCGAGGCCCTCGCGCACGCTGTCCAGCGTCTGGCCCTGCATGCCCTTGGCAAGGCGCGGGATGAAGTTCTGCGCATCGGTCGGCGGGTTCGCCGCGAAGTAGGCGGTCTGGACCTGGACCAGATTGGCGATACCGACGAGGTAGGCCTTCTTGACGGCCTCGCTCGAGGTGGTCCATTGTTCGCCGGTGACGACGGGGACTTCGGCCGCGCGAGCCGGCAAGGCCGCCATCGCCAGCGCCATGCACGCCGCAGCCAGCGCCGTGCGCATGTGCAGTTTGATTGTCATCGCCTTCTCCATCAGGTTGCCGTTGCGTACGCGTCGCGGTGGATGTTGCGCTTGGGTTTCCGCCTGTGTCAAACACGACGAAGAAGGGTTGTGGAGGGCGTTGCCGAGTCGCGGCGACGCGGGTCGCTTCGGGCCATGACTAAGATGCCGGCTTCGATCCGGGGGAACATCGAATGAAGAAAATTGTCATGCTGGTCTTGCTTGCGGCGGGTGTCGTCGGCGCCGCGGAGCCGCAGCGCAGCGCAGCGCCGGCCCTGGCATCGGTCGAGGGCCCGACCTGGCGCCTCACCGAATTGCGCGGCTTCGACGGCGCGGCGCTGCCCAGCGGGCCGCAGTCGGTCACGGCCCGCTTCAAGGGCGGCCGCATCGACGGCTTCTCGGGATGCAACCGGTATTTCGGCAGCTATGCATTGAAGCCGGGCCGGCTGGAGATCGGCTCGCTGGCCGGTTCGATGATGGCCTGCGACCCGGCATCGATGGCGCTGGAGACCGCCGTGCAGCGGGCCCTGTCGGGTTCGTTCCGGCCGGTGCGCACTGGCGAGCGCCTGGGCCTGCTGTCCGAGGACGGGCAGGCCGTGCTCGTGTTCAAGGCCGAGCCGGCCCCTGCGCTCGCCGGCCTGCGCTCGAACATCACCGGCTTCAACAACGGGCGGCAGGCCGTCGTGAGCCCGCTGCTTGGGACGACGCTCTCGCTGTCCTTCGGCGACGGCATCGTCAAGGGCTTCGGCGGTTGCAACACCTTTCGCGCCACCTACAGCAGCAACGGCAACCAGATCGCCGTCGGGCCCGTGGCCGCCACGCGCAGGAACTGCCCGGCAGAGGGCGTGATGCAGCAGGAGCGGGCGTTCATCGCGGCCCTGGAATCGACCACGGCCTGGGCCTTCAGCGGCGCCTTCCTCGACATGCACCGGCCGGATGGGGAACGCACGATGATCGGGAGCCGCGAGACCGACTGAAGGGATTCCGGAATGATCTGAGTTCAACGTCGATACTTGTCGCGCATGCACCGCGTGCTCGAAGTCAGCGTGGATTCGCTCGCGCGCGACCGGCCGCAAGGCGGCCCGCGGACCGCAGATGGGAGAGGCCCAGGCCAACCCGCTGACGGCACCTTCGGAGCCGCGCGCCGAGCGCCGCGCGGCGGCGTCCAAGCGCCGGGCCGAGAACACCGCGGCCAACAAGGAAGGCAAGTTCTCGCGCGGCGGCAACAGCGACGCACCGGAGCGCCAGAAGCCCTGATGCGGGCGCGCCCCGATCAGCCGCGCACGCGCAGCCGCATGCGCAGGCCGATCGGCGTCATCGTGAAGGAGAGATGCTCGCGCGCCGGCTGGCCGTCCGGCGTGTCGACGCTTTCGATGTCGAAGCAGTTCAACAGCTGGGCCATCGCCATCTTCATTTCGAGCAGCGCGAGGTAGCGTCCGGGGCACATGCGCGGCCCGGCGCCGAAGGGCATCGAGACGCGCTTCGCGCTGCTGGCCGCGGCACCGGCCGGGCCATCGGCCAGCCAGCGCCCGGGCTCGAAGGCCTCGGCCTGCGCCAGATGGCTGTCGCTCACGCTGTCGACGCGCATCAGGTTGATGACCACCGTGCCGGCCGGCACCTCGACGTCGCCCAGCCGGGTGTCCTGTTCGGCCTGCAGCGCGAGGATCGGCGCCACCGGCTTGAGCCGCATCGTCTCGTGCGCGCAGGCCTCGACGAAATCGAGCTGCGCCAGCTGCTCGAAGCTCGGGCATCGCGCGTCGCCGAGGACGCCGCGCACTTCGCTGGTGGCGCGCTGCAGGGCCGCCGGGTGACGCCATAGCAGGTCGATCATCCAGGCGATGGTGTTGGCGGTCGTGTCCTCGCCGGCCAGCAGCATCGTGAACACGTTGCCGGCCACCTGCACGTCGGTGATGCCGCTGCCGGGCTGGTCGGCCGCTGCGACCATCGCCTCCAGCAGGTTGCGGGGGTGCGTGCGCAGCGTGGGGTCGGCCTCCAGCCGGCGGCGCGTCTCGGCGATGAACCCCGTCACCGCCTCGTTGACTGCCTGCACGCCGTGCTTCAGTTCGCGGTCGGCCCGGGTCGGCAGCAGGCGCCAGGTCGGCAGCGGCGCCAGCATCCGCCTGACCAGCGCCGGGAAGATCTTGTCGAGATGCTGCTGGATCACGTCGCCGTCGGACTCCAGCGTGTTGACCTCGGCACCGAAGGCGAGCCCGGCGATCGTGTCGACGGTGTAGCGCATCAGGTCGGCCTGGAGGTCGATCGCATCGCCGCGCCGCGTGGCCGCCTGCCATCGGCCGACCAGCCGCTCGGAGACTTTCTGCAGCGACGGGAAGTAGTGCCGCACGTGCGCCGGGTCGAAGCTGGCCATGACCATTCGGCGCTGCCGCCGCCAGTCCTCGCCATTGGCGCCGAAGAGGCCCGGCTTGAGGCCCATCTCGCTGGCCACGGCCTCGAAGCGGGCCGTGCGCTTGAAGCCCTCGGGCCGGTCGCGCAGCGCTGCGGCCACGGCCTCGTGATCGCCGACGATCAGCAGTCTGCGCCGGCCCATCCGCAGCTTGAAGAAGGGACCGAACTCGCGGCACCATTGCTCCAGCTGCTGGTGCATGCGCGGGGCATCGATCTGCAGCAGGTTGCCGATCAATGGGGCGCCGCGCGGTCCCGGCAGGTCGTCGATGTGGCGCAAGGCAAGGGTTTCCATCATGCAATTTTCGTGAAGCCGTCGGCGCTCCAGCGTTCGCTGCCGACGCCGTGGTGGACGAAGAAGAGGCCATCGGGATCGTAGCGCTCCTTGGCTGCGAGCAGCCGCGGGTAGTTGCTGCCCCAGAAGGAGCGCTGCCAGTCGGGCTCGAAGTAGTTGCTCTCCGACAGGTAGGAGCCGGGTTGCGGCACCCGCTTGCGCAGTTCGTCGACCGCACGGCCGATCGCTGCCGCCTGGCGCCGCGCGAGGGCGGCGTCGGGCTCGTGCCCCGCCACGCCGGGCAAGGCCGGCGGTCCGTCGGCGCCGCAGATCACCAGCGCGAAGGCGTCCAGCACCGCCGGGTTCATCGCCGTGTCGCGGGCGGCGGCGATGACCTCGGGCGGCGCGCCGGCCAGCCCCTTGTTGACGTGCATCGACAGGCCCCAGTGCCGGCTGGCGTCGAACAGGGCATCGCACAGGACCTGTCGGCGCTCGGGATGCAGCAGCGCGGCAGGCAGCCAGGCGGATTGATAGCCGTGCAGCACCTGTCCCGCCTGGCCCTGGTCGCCGGGCCAGAAGACATTGCCCGGCGGCGCACCGGGCCGGTCGTCGGTGCTAATGAATCCGAGCACGCGCTTGAACAGCGTCGGCGCCCAGAAGTCGCGCGCCGAGGTCGAGACGATCTTGAGCGGCGAGAACTCGATCCTGAATGCGTCGGGCTCCGCCTCGACGGCATCGAGGAAGGGCTGCCAGACCGCCTGCGCTTCGCTGCGGCTCAGGCCCTGGAACACCATCGCGAGACGCAGCGTGTCGTCCGGCCGCAGGCGGATCTGCTCGCCCCAGTGCGGGTTGTGCAGGTTGCCGGCGTAGAAGTCGACGACGAGGCCGATCAGGCGGCGGAAGGCCGGCGCCGAAGATGCCTTGATCGTCATGTTGACCGCGCCGAAGGATTCGGGGAGGGCGTGGACCTTCAGGGTCAGGCGCGTGACCACGCCGAGGCTGCCTCCGCCGCCTCCCTTGAGGCCCCAGAACAGCTCCGGCTCGCTGCAGGCGTTGGCGATCCGCACCTGGCCGTCGGCGGTCACCACCTCGGCTTCGAGCAGGCTGGCCGAGGCCAGGCCGTAGGCCTTCGAGAAGCTGCCGAAGCCGCCGCTTTGCACCAGCCCGGCGACGCCGACGGTCATGCAGCCGCCGCCCTGCACGTAGCCGCCGCCGCGCGTGCTCACCGCGTCGTAGACATGGGCCCAGATCGCCCCGGCGCCGACCGAGACCGCTCGCGTAGGTGCCGCCTGCGCCTCGCAGCCCCGGGCGACGAAGGACTCATGCAACGTGACCTGGTTCATCCGGCGGGTCCAGACCAGCAGCGAATCGGGCGCGTTGGAGGTGCCCTGGTAGCTGTGGCCGCCGCCCTTGACCACCAGGCGCAGCCGGTTGTCGCGCGCGAAGTCGACCGCCGCGGCGACGTCGCCGGTGCTGCGGGCCGACACCGCATGGACGCTGGGGCTCGAGGTCCAGGCACCGACCCAGCCGAGGGTCTGCGTCAGGCCGATGTCGTCGCCGAGGAAGTACGGGTTGCGGACCGCCTTGAAGAACTGCGTGCAAGCGGGCCCGGCAGCTGCTTCGAGGCAGGGCGCGAACGGCGACTGCACCTTCAGCAGCGCATCGCCGCCCAGTCGTTCGCCGAACTGCTTCCATTGCGCGTCGGAGGGCCAGCCCGGATCGCCCGGACGCACGCGGGAGGCGGTGGCCGCCGCGCGCACCGGCGTCGCCCACGGATGGGCGAACGGGATGGCGGCGGCGAGCTGGACCAGACGTCTTCTTTTCACAGGGTCCCTTTCCGAGGACTGCGTTCGAGAGCGGGCTGAAGTATGCCGAAGGCGCTCCGCGACGTCTTCCTCGGCGGTCCTCGGCGGGAGCCGGTTCAGCCCTGCTGCTCGATCGCGGCCTGCACGATCGGCCGGGCCCATTCGGGTGTGGCCTCCAGCGCCGCGGCATCGTCGGCTTCGGGGAACACGAGGCGGCCGCCGACCATCTCGAGCAGCAGGACCGGCTCGGGAATCTCCTCGCCCGGTGCCGCCTCGGCGCTGTTGTCGAACACCTGCAGGCGCGCCAGCAGCGGCATCAGGCGGATCAGGTTCATGCGCGAGCTGATCCAGCGTTCGCGGATCTTGGCGACCGGGATGTCGTGGCCGCCGCTGGCGACCCGGGCCCGGACGCGCCGCAGGTGCATCTCGGCCGAAGCGAGGCCGCAGAAGAGCATGACCAGGTCGTGGCTGCGCGAGGCCTGGGCGAGCAGTTCGGGGATGGTGGTGGCGCCGAGCGTGGTCTCGAAGGCGTAGTTGCGGCCGCTGGCGATCGCGGCGGCGAGCTGGCTGCGGCCGTATTCCCAGGCGCGGCTGTTGGCGTCGACCGCCTCGAGCCCGAGCTGCGCGACCAGTTCGCGCGCATAGCTGTCGGGGTTGTACCAGGCCAGGCCGTGCTCGGCGAGCAGGGCGCCGCCGACCGAGCTCTTGCCGGCGCCATTGACGCCGGCCAGCACGAAGATGAAGGGCCGCGCAGCGCCCGCTGAGGCCATCAGAACGAAGCGCCGGCCTTCGGGCGCCGGGCCAGCTTGCCGCGGGCCTCGAACAAGGCGCCGACCCGCTGGGCCGCCTCGGGTTGCTGCAGCACGGCGAGGCGGCTGTCGAAGCGGCCGGACAGCTCTTCGAGCACCGACTGCTCGCGCGCCTGGAGCGTCATCAGGTCTTCGGTCAGCTGCTGGTAGGTGGCGGCATCGAGCAGCACCATCTCGACCGCGGCATGGTTCGTGATGGCCACGCTGCCGCTCTGGCGCACCTGGCGCACGACGTCGCCCCATTTGTTCTTGACCTGCGAGGCGTTCTGGCGCGGCAGGTCGTGGAGGGCGGGCAAGGCGGTGATCATGGCGGACTCCGAGGTGGAGTTGCCATTATGGCAAAAATAGCCAGATCGTGCGCTGGGTGTCTTTTTTGCGAGCGAGACGAGCAAAAAAGAGAGCCATCGGTGGGTGGTCCACTCTAGATGGCTCTGGAGAGCCGCCGACCGTTGCCGATCGGCGTACTTGCAACGTAGATCGGTTTGAGCGCGCGACGGCTGCAGTTGTTCCCTTCGTCGCCCGGTTTCTGGGTGCCCCGTACGCCTGCCGCTGGCAGAAGCTCATCCGCGAGCTGAAGATCACGCTCGACCGAGGCGCTCCCGATGACTGCTCTGCAATCCGTGGCGCCCGCGCGCGGCTGCCTTTTCGCTTTCCAGCCGTCGAGCCACCTGACGCCGACTGGCAGGATTCAGAAGGACCCGGAAGGCTAAGCTCCCTGTCATGGCCGCATCCGCGGGTCGAGGATCCCATGCGATACGAACTGACCGATCTCCGCCTTTTCATGGCCATTGCCCAGGCCAGAAACCTTTCGACCGGGGCCTCGGCCGTGCACATCACCGCATCGTCGGCGAGCTACCGGCTCAAGAACTTCGAGCACGCGCTGGGCACGGCCATGTTCGTGCGCAACGCGCGCGGCATGGAGCTGACGCCCGCCGGCGAGACCGTGCTGGCGCACGTGCGCGAACTGTTCGAGGGCGTCGAGCGCATGCATGAAGATGTCGGGCGCTTCACCTCGGGCCTCAAGGGGCACGTGCGCCTGATGGCCAACAGCAGCGCGCTCAATGGTTTCGTTACGTCGAGCCTGGGGCGCTTCCTGGTGCTCAATCCGCAGATCGATGCCGACGTCGAGGAGCGGCAGAGCGAGACCATTCCGGCCGCGGTGCTGGCACGCGAGGCCGACATCGGCATCTTCGCGGGCAGCACCGACGTCGCGGGGCTCGAGGTCCACCGCTACGCGCTCGACCGGCTGGTGATCGCGGTGCCGTCGAGCCATCCGCTGGCGCGGGAGTCCGAGATCAAGCTCGGGGCTGCGCTCGACTTCGACTTCGTCTGCATGAACCGCAGCAGCAGCAATTTTCTGTTCCTGCGCGACACGGCATCAAGGACCGGGCGCGCCCTGCGCGCACGCATGCACGCGCACAGCTTCGACGCGGTGCTGTCGCTCGTCGGTGCGGGCGTCGGTGTGGCACTGGTGCCGCAAAGCGTGGTGTCCGCATCGTCGGACCTGCACGGTGTGTCGATGCTGCGGCTGGCCGAGCCCTGGGCGCTGCGCGAGCTGAACCTCGCCGTGCGGGCCGATGCGCGGCTGCCCATGTTCGCGACGGCCTTCATGCAATTCCTGCTCGACGATCCCGCCGTCGCGGCAACGCGCGAAGCCTAGCGTTTCAATTCGGCGAACTGTTCCTTCGAAACATTCGGATGGTGTCCGCCGCGCCCCGTTCCTAGACTCGCCGCTGCCTTTCCGGCAACTCAAAAGAATGGAGACGACATGGCACTGACCATCGGCCGCGCATTGGCGCGCGTGCATTCCGCGTTCGCGCCCCTCGCAGTGGCGCTTGCATGTGGCGCCGGCAGCGGCGCCGGCATCGCGCAGACCGGTCCCTGGCCCCAGCGCCCCGTGACCCTGGTGGTCGCGTTCGCGCCAGGCGGCATGACCGACATCGTGAGCCGGAGCCTCGCCAAGGAACTCTCGCAGGAATTCAGCCAGCCTTTCATTATCGAGAACAAGGCCGGGGCCGCCGGACAGGTCGGCACCGAGTACGTGGCGCGCAGGCCGAACGACGGCTACACGCTGCTGGTCGGCGCGACCGGCTACGTCATCGCCCCCGTGCTGCAGAAGAAGATCAGCTACGACCCGCTGAAGGATTTCGAGCCGGTCGCGATCCTCGCCAAGGCGCCCAACATGCTGGTCGTCAATCCTGGCGTGCCGGTGCACAGCGTGCCGGAGTTCCTCAAGTGGGCCAAGGCCCAGCCAAGCGTCCCGTATGCCACCGCGGGCGCGGGCGGATCGACCCACCTGGCGGGCGAGCTGCTGCGCCACGAGGCGGGCCTGCCGCTGACGCACGTTCCGTACAAGGGCGCCGCGCCGGCCACCAGCGACACGGTCGCGGGCCAGGTCCCGATGGCCTTCCAGGATTCGATGAGCGTCTCGGCCTTCGTCGCCTCGGGCAAGCTGCGGCCGATCGCCGTGACCAGCGCCGAGCGCAGCAAGGTGTTTCCCGACCTGCCGACGCTCAAGGAGTCGGGCTTCAAGGACTTCGACGTCTACACCTGGCTCGGGCTCTACGCGCCGGCCGGCACGCCGCCCGAGATCGTCGCCCGCCTCAACCAGGCGACCAACCGGATCATGAATTCACCCGAGATGACGGAGCGCCTCAAGGCGCAGTACAGCGAGCCCGGTGGCAGCCTGAGCGTGGCCRATACCCGAAAGTACGTCGAGCGCGAAGTCGCCAAGTGGCGGCAGCTGGTGCAGAAGACCGGCGTCAAGTCCGAGGACTAGGGATGGAACACCCCCCGAAGCGCCTGCGGCGCCTCCCCCCTCGAGAGGGGCGATACCAGCGGCCCGGCAAAGCCGGTTCCGCGGTATCCCTGGCCTTGGCCGCGCCGGTCGGCGCCGACGCGCACTACTTCGGCCGGCTGGCGCAGGGCGTCTTCGAGATTCCGCGTTGCCGGGCCTGCGCGCGCCATCACTTCTTTCCGCGCATCTGCTGTCCGCACTGCGGGTCCGAAGCGCTGGAGTKGGTTGCCCCTTCGGGCGCGGGCACGGTCTATTCATCGACCATCGTGCGCCGGCCCGAAGGCGACTACACGGTCTGCCTCGTCGATCTCRACGAAGGGCCGCGGCTCATGAGCCGGGTGGTCGGCACGCCGGTCGAGCAGGTGCGCATCGGTATGGCGGTGCGCGCGCAGGTCGACCAGACGGACGACGGCCCGCTGCTGGTCTTCGCGCCTCGGGGAGACGCATCGTGAGCGCGGATCGACGCGGCGCCATCGCGGTGCTCGGCACCGGCCTGGCCGGCCTCGGCCATGCGGGTGGATTGACCGAGCAGGAAATCATCGCGCAAGCCGCCTGCAAGGCCGTGGCGCGCAGCGGCCTCGAGATGAAGGACATCGACGGCATCCTCACGTCGAGCCTGACCTCGCCCTGGTGGGTGATGCGGATGGCCGAGTACCTGGGCATCCGGCCGCGCTTCTCCGACAGCACGATGTTCGGCGGCTCCTCGTTCATCGCCGACCTCAAGGTCGCCGCGCTGGCGATTGCCGCGGGCGAGTGCGAGAACGTGCTGGTCTGCTACGGCAGCACGCCGCGCAGCGCGCCGAGCAGCTCGAAGATCAACCAGATGCGGGCCGAGCTCGATCCGCAACCGTACGAGCATCCCTACAAGCCGTTCAATCCGGTGTCGAGCTATGCGCTGGCCGCGGCCCGCCACATGCATGAATACGGCACGACGCGGCGCCAACTCGCCGAAGTCGCGGTGGCGGCGCGGCAGTGGGCGCGGCTCAATCCCGATGCCTTCGCGCGCGGGCCTTTGGCCATCGAGGACGTGCTCGGCGCCAAGATGATCTCCGACCCGCTAACCGTGCGCGACTGCTGCCTGGTGACCGACGGCGCCGGCGCCTTCGTCCTGACTTTGGCGGCGCGCGCCCGCGCGCTGCATGCGAAGCCGGTCTACGTGCTGGGCAGCGGGCACGCGCACTGGCACCGGCAGATCTCGTGCATGGAAGACCTCGCCGTGACGCCGGCGGTCGACTCGGGCCGGAGCGCCTTCGCGCAGGCCGGCCTGACGCCCGCCGACATCGACGTGGTCGAGCTGTACGACGCGTTCACGATCAATCCGATCCTCTTCCTCGAAGACCTCGGCTTCTGCAAGAAGGGCGAGGGCGGCGCCTTCGTCGAAGGCGGCCGGATCGCGCCGGGCGGCAGCTTCCCGATGAACACCAACGGCGGCGGCCTGTCCTGCACGCACCCGGGCATGTACAGCATCTTCCTCGTCATCGAAGCCGTGGCGCAGCTGCGCGGCGAAGCCGATGCGCGCCAGATCGCCGGTGCCGAGGTGGCACTGGTGCATGGCAACGGCGGCGTGCTGTCGAGCCAGGCCACCGCGATCCTGGCCACTTCACTTTGACGGCTGCCCGATGATCGACAAGTTCATTTCGACGGCTGCCGAGGCGGTGGCCGACATCCATGACGGCGCCACCGTGCTGGTCAGCGGCTTCGGCCTGGCGGGGCAGCCGGTCGAGCTGCTCGACGCGCTGCTGGCCCAGGGCGCGCGCGAGCTCACCGTGGTGTGCAACAACAGCGGCAGCCACGATGCCGGGCTGGCGCGGCTAATCCGGCTCGGCCGGGTGCGCAAGCTGGTGGCGTCCTATCCGCGCGGCGCCGAGTCCGTGGCCTTCGAGACCGCGTTCGCCGAGGGGCGCATCGACTACGAGTGCGTCCCGCAGGGCACGCTCGCCGAGCGCCTGCGGGCGGCCGGTGCCGGGCTCGGCGGTTTCCTCACGCCGACCGGCTATGCCACCGAGCTGGCCGAGGGCAAGGAGACGCGCGTGATCGACGGCGTCGGCTACGTCTTGGAGAAGCCCCTGCGCGGCGACTTCGCGCTGGTCAAGGCCCAGGCCGCGGACCGCTGGGGCAACCTCGTGTATCGCAAGGCGGCGCGCAACTTCGGGCCGCCGATGTGCATGGCGGCCGCGGTGGCGATCGTTCAGGTCGAACGGTCGGCGCCGCTCGGATCGCTCGACCCCGAGGCGATCGTGACGCCCGGGATCTTCGTGCAGCGCGTCGTGCAGGTCGCGAGCGACGACAGGAGTGTTTGCGCATGATCGCCAAGCTAGATCGCGCGGCCATGGCACGCCGCATCGCGCGCGACATTCCGCCCGGCGCCTATGTGAATCTCGGCATCGGCCTGCCGGTCACGGTGCTCGACCACTTCCGGCCCGAGGACGAGGTCGTCGTCCACAGCGAGAACGGCATCCTCGGGATGCGCGCGCTCGACCTCGGCGAGGCGCCCGACGCCGACCTGTCCAACGCGGCCAAGCGTCCGGTCGGACTGGTGCAGGGCGGCAGCTATTTCCACCACGCGGACTCCTTCGCGATGATGCGCGGCGGCCATCTCGACTATTGCATCCTCGGCGGCTACCAGGTGTCGGCCACCGGCGACCTCGCCAACTGGTCGCTGGGGCAGCCGGGCGTCGCCACCGCGGTGGGCGGCGCGATGGACCTCGCCGTCGGCGCCAAGGCGGTGTACGTGCTGATGGAGCACCTGACGCGCGACGGCGAGCCCCGGCTTGTGCAGCGGTGCACGCTGCCCTTGACCGGGCAGGGCGTCGTCAAGCGCGTCTACACCGATCTCGCGGTCATCGATCTCACGCCCGGTGGCTTCCGCGTCCGCGACATGGTGGCCGGCATGACGCGGCGGCAGCTGAAGCAGCTCACCGGCGCGCCGCTGCAATTCCCAGGAGACGATGCATGAGTGAAGTTCGCTACGCCGAGCACGGCGACGTGGCCGTGATCCTGATCGACAATCCGCCGGTCAACGGCCTCGGCCATTCGGTCCGTCAGGGCATTGCCGAAGGGCTGAGCCGCGCGGCCGCCGACCCGTCGGTGAAGGCGGTGGTGCTGGCGGGCGCGGGCAGGATGTTCTGCGGTGGTGCCGATATCCGGCAGTTCAACACGCCGGCGGCGGCGTTGCCGCCGATGTCGCGGCAGGTGCTGCGGAAGATCGAGCAATCCGGCAAGCCGGTGGTGGCCGCCATTCATGGCGCGGCCTTGGGTGGAGGGCTGGAGCTGGCGCTCGGCTGCCACTATCGTGTCGTCACCGCCGACGCCCGGCTCGGCCTGCCCGAAGTCAACCTGGGGCTGGTGCCTGGCGGCGGCGGAACGCAGCGCCTGCCTCGCCTGCTGGGCGTCCGCGCGGCGCTCGATTTCGTCCGCCTCGGCAAGCCGGTGCGTGGCGAGCAGGCCGTGGCCTCAGGGCTGGCCGATGCGCTGATCGAGGGCGATGTCGTCGAGGCCGGCGTTGCATGGGCGCGCACCATGCTCGGCCGAGGCGGCACCCATCGCGTGATCGGGCACGCGCCGCCGGCCGGCTTCGACGGCGTCGACTTCGCCGCATCGAAGGCCGCGGTGAGCGGCAGGGCGCGCAATGCGCTGGCGCAGCGAAGCGCCATCGAATGCATCGAGGCATCGATCCGCCTGCCTTTCGAGGACGGCCTCGACTTCGAGCGCGCGCGCTTCGACGTGCTGGTGGCCGGGCCCGAGTCGAAGGCGCTGCGCCACCTGTTCTTCGCCGAGCGAGAGGCCGCCAAGCTGGACGGAGCGCCGTCCGCTGCGGGGGTGCGCGGGATCGCGAGCGTGGGCGTCCTCGGCGCCGGAACGATGGGCGTCGGCGCGAGATCAGGCGGCGCTCGATATCGCGGCCTGGCGCAGGTCGGGCGCAACTAGCAACTGACGGCTTCCGTTCGAAGAGAAAGACAGGCCAAAGGGGGCGTTGTCGGGCGATGAAATGGCGCAGAGGCTTGCGCGCATCACGCCGACGCTGGCCATCGAATCGCTGTCCGGATGCGATCTCGTGATCGAGGCTGTGTGACTCTCCCTCGTTTCCACGTACATCAAGTCACTCAGTCAAGAGGCTGAGTTCCCTTTCGACTGGAGCAAGGTATCCGATTGCCGTGTGCATGTGCACGCGGTTGTAGAAGCCCCTCGATCCAGTCCACGATGTCCAGGCGAGCCTGCGCAAGCGATGCCCCGAGTCGATGGTGACTGCCCAGGCCCGCCGATACACCGGACGTAGCCCTTGGCGCTTGAGGCTTCGGCGCACCCGCTCGGCGCTGACGCGCTCGCCTTGCTGGCGAAGCTGCTGCGTGATGCGCGGTCGACCATAGCTGCCTCGGCTGTTGCGGTGCGCGAGCTGGACCTTGGCATCCAGAGTCTTGTTTGCGAGGGCTCGAGCGCTTGGCGCTCGCACGCGCCACTGGCAGTACCCCGTGCGGGACACCGACAGCACGCGGCGCAGCCGGCTGACCGTGTACTTGTTGCGATGGTTGTCGATCCAGGCGCACTTCATCGCGACCCATTGGCAAAGTATGCCGTCGCTTTTTCAAGGATTTCCACATCCAACTTCGCATCAATCAGTTCCCGGCGCAGTCGGTTTTTCTCCGCTTCCAGCTCGCTCACCGGGCGACGCGTCGGCACGGCTGCAGCACCTCCGATGGCTGCCCCAGGTGCTGCAACGCCAGTCGCCGCTCGCCGCCGATTCCAGTTGTCCACCGTCGCCACCGGCACGCCCAGCCGGCRTGCCGCCTCATGGCTGCCGACCGATTCCGCCAGTCTGATCGCCTCGACCCTGGCTTAATCCGTGTACTGCCGTTTCGGCAGCTTGCAATCTCTCATTTCGATTCTCCTTACAACTCAAGTTTCCAACTTCTTGGTGTACGTGAAATCGGGGCAGGGTCACACCGATCCGCCTTTGTTCAATGGCCACAGCCTACGGCCATGGGCGGTCTGCAAGAGAGCCAATGAGGGCGCCTCTGATACGCTCGGCCCCATGAAGGCCCTAAAGTTATTCAACAGCCTGAGCCGCAATCTTGAAGCGTTCTCACCTATCCACCATGGTGAGGCACGTGTCTACAGTTGCGGGCCGACCGTCTACAACTACGCGCACATCGGCAATCAGAAGTGGCGCCGCAAATCCGCACAGCGTCTTAGGTGGAACTCCGGGCATGATGCCGGGCCGAGAACGGTCTGGCGACAGGAGTTTCGATGGTCAAGAAATCAGCGCGGCGCACCCGCCGCACGCACACGCCGGCGTTCAAGGCCCAGGTGGCCGTGGCCGCCTTGCGTGAAGACAAGACTCTGGCCGAGCTGGCCAAGCAGTTCGAGCTGCACCCCAACCAGATCACGGAGTGGAAGCGGCAGTTGCTGGAGCACGCGGCCGAAGCCTTCGGCGGCGGCGCAGCGGCGCCAGCCGAACCGGTCGACCTGAACCCGCTGCACGCCAAGATCGGGCAGCTGACGCTGGAGAATGATTTTTTAGAACGCGCGCTCACCAAGGCGGGATTGCTGAGCGCAAGGCGATGATCGACCGGAACGAGCAACTGTCCGTCACGCGCCAAGCGCTGCTGTTGGGCATCAGCCGTGGCTCGGTGTACTACCTGCCGCGGCCAGTGAGCGACGCCGACCTGGCGCTCATGCGCCGTCTGGACGAGTTGCACCTGGAGCACCCCTTCATGGGAGCGCGCATGCTGCGCGACCAGTTGCATCGCGAGGGTATCCAGGTTGGCCGCAGGCATGTGGGCACGTTGATGCAGCGCATGGGCATCGCGGCGCTTGCGCCGCAACCGGGAACGAGCAAGCGCGCACCGGGCCACAAGATCTACCCGTACTTGCTGCGCAAGCTGGCGATCACGCGGGCCAATCAGGTGTGGGCGCTGGACACGACCTACATCCCGATGGCGCGCGGCTTCGTCTACCTCACTGCCGTGGTGGACGTGTTCAGCCGCCGCGTGCTGGCCCAGCGTGTGGCGATCACGCTGGAGGCGATCCACGCCAAGGAAGTGATCGAGCGGGCCCTGGCCAAGTACGGCACGCCCGAGATCGTCAACACCGACCAGGGCAGCCAGTTCACCGCCGAGGAGTTCACGCGTGTCGTGCTCGATGCCGGCTGCAGGCTGTCGATGGATGGACGCGGCGCTTGGCGAGACAACGTGTTCGTCGAGCGCCTGTGGCGAAGCGTGAAGTACGAGCGGGTGTACCTGAAGGCCTACGACAGCGTCAGCGCCGCGCGCGCCGACATCGCCGAGTACTTGGCCTGGTACAACGCGCATCGCGCTCATTCGAGCTTGGCTCGCTCTACGCCGGATGAGGCGTACTTCGCCGCCCTGCCGCACCTGAAGCTGGCTGCGTAAGATGAAATCCCTGGTGCGCCCCGAGTTGCCCACCGCGTCGGTCGGTTCGTCGCGAGCGCCGACCGCCGCCGTGGACAACTCTGCACCGTTGGCAAACCGCCCGCAATCCACTTAAGAATCGGGGAATGCTGTTCAGACAAGCGGGGCCACTTCTATCTTCGCGCTTACGTGTTCGCAGACACGCTGGGACGAACCCTCACATACGCTGGCTACCGGCTGACCCACGTCATCAACATTACCGACGTAGGTCACCTTACCGATGATGCGGACGCAGGCGAGGACAAGGTCGAAATGATGGCGGCGAAGAAGCTCCAGTCGATCTGGGACATAGCGCGCCACTATCGCGACGCATACTGGAACGACATTCGTGCACTGAACATTCGCCAGCCAACCAACTGGCCGATCGCCAGTGAGTTCGTTCCACAAATGATGGATTTCGCCAAGCAGATCGCCGACCGTCACTGCTATCAACTCGATAGCGGGCTCTATTTCGACACCACTACAGTTGCCGACTATGGGGCTCTTGCGCGTGCCACCTCGGTACCCGGGGAAAGCCGCATCGGCCAAGTCGAAGGCAAGCGCCATCCGTCTGACTTCGCAATCTGGCGGAAGACACCGCCGGGCGAGAAGCGCCAGATGGAATGGGACTCACCCTGGGGTTGCGGTGTACCCGGTTGGCACTTGGAATGCTCGGTCATGTCCGCGTCACTCTTGGGCCTACCGTTCGACATCCACACGGGAGGTATCGACCACCGCGAGATCCATCACCCCAACGAGATTGCCCAGAATCAAGCCTATGCCGCCAGCAATCATTCTGGCGCCTGCCTGTGGATGCACAACAACTTTTTGATTGACCGAAGGGGAGCAGCGGCAACCAAGATGTCGAAATCTGAAGGTGAATTCCTGCGCCTGCAAGTGCTAGTAGATGCTGGCTACTCGCCGATGGCATTCCGTCTCATGTGCCTACAGACTCATTACCGCAACGAACCGGAGTTCAGTTGGGATAACCTCAAGGCTGCACTTACGCGGCTCAAACGTTTGGTCATCGCCGCCGAACCGTTGCAAGGTGTCGTCACCGCTGACATGCTCGATCCCCGCCTCAGGCAGGCTGCCGATGCCTTCGATGCAGCGATCTGTGAAGACCTCAACACGCCTGTGGCTCTGACTCATCTGGAGTACGGCTTGTTTCTCAGCGACGCGCCCGAAGGCCAAAGAAGGCACTTTGTTGAGGGATTGGATGCCGTCTTAGGACTTAATCTTGCTACGCTGAAACGGACGGACTTGCGGCTTCGCCCTGCGCAAGCGAGCATTTCGGAAGCGGAGATGCACACACAACTTGCACTTCGCCGAGAGGCACGTGTGGCACTGGACTTCGTTCGTGCCGACGCCCTGCGCGTTTCCTTGGCTAATGCACATGTCAGTGTCATGGATGGCGATTCCCTGGAGTGGGATTGGGCACTGGCCTGAAGTACCACCGCCACGCAGCACAATCCTCAGGATTACCCCTTCAGGTGACGTCCTGCGAATTGCTGTATGTCGCGGCACCTAGTCTTACTGTGTCATAAATAAAATATTGCGATCTTCCGGATTTCGTGCTGGAGGATCGCTGAATGCAGCCGAGCGCTTTGACCGGTATCGTGAGCATCTGAGCGAAGGCCTCGGTCACGCAGACTGCCACGCTGGCCTTCGTGATTGCTGCACGGGCTTGATGCTGCCACTGGCGCGTAGGAGTGTGGAGTCCATGGGTAAGCGAGCGCCCAAGGCCCTCTTGACGATCGAACCTCGTAGCGACTAGAGCAGATCGCTCTCGCCGTCGTTGACTTCATCGATAAAGAGGTCGTCCGACCAGGCCTACGCGCGAGGCGCCTTCGACCCGGTGCCGGGCGTGGCTTATGACTTCTGCATCAGCCGGGCCGCACGCCATCCGTAAGCAACTGGTCACCCCATCTTGAATCGTTCCGCGGGTGCCGGGAGCATGCGTCCACCTCACAACTTAGGTGGACACCATGGAAATCGCCAAACCCGCTACCCGCCGTCGCCACGGCCCGGACCTGAAG
>NZ_JBFUCJ010000085.1:0-33207 GCF_056405295.1 Variovorax sp. P1_H2
CGAGAGCACTGGCCCAGCAGTCACCGCTGCCGACGCTCGTCAAGCTGGTGGTGGGCTACACCCCGGGCGGCCCGGTCGATGGTGCGGCACGCCTGCTCGCCCCCGCACTCGCGCAGGAACTGGGGACACAGGTCATCGTCGAGAACAAGCCCGGCGCGGGCGGCTCGATGGGCGGTGACATGGTCGCCAAGGCAATGCCCGACGGCGCCACGCTGTTCTTCGGCGCCAGCCCGACGATCACGATCAATCCGAACGTGCAGCGCAAGATGCCTTTCGACCCGATGAAGGACCTGACGCCGATCGCGCCGCTGGTGGCCTATACCAACGTTCTCGTGGTCAACAAGGATCTGCCGGTGCGCAGCGTGGCCGAGCTGCTGGCCTACGCCAAGGCCAACCCCCAGAAGGTGTTCTACGGCTCGGCCGGTGTCGGCTCGTCGAACCACCTGAGCGGCGCGCTGCTCGAGAAGATGGGCGGTGCGCCGATGGCGCACGTGGCCTACAAGGGCAGCGCCCCGGCATTGGCGGACGTGATGGGCGGCACGCTGTCGATGATGTTCGACATCATCGCCACCTCGCGGCCCTTCATCGAATCGGGCAAGGTGCGGGCGCTCGCGGTCACCTCGCGCCAGCGCAACCGCATGCTGCCCGACGTGCCGACCATGATCGAGTCCGGTGTCGCCGATTTCGACGTCGGCGGCTGGTTCGGCCTCTACGGCCCGGCCCGCATGGACCCGGCGCTGGTGGCGCGCATCAACGCGGCGGCCGTCAAGGTGCTGGCGCGCCAGGCGGTCGCGGCGCGGCTGCTCGAGCAAGGCTACGAAGTCTGGTCGGGAGCCCCCTCGGTGCTGGCCGAGAAGGGGCTGTCGGACCGCAAGCTATGGGCCACGGTCTCCAAGGGCATCGAGGCCGAATAGCGTGCCGAAGCGAATCCATGAATGGCTGGCGCTCCGCGCCGCCGCAACCCCCGACGCCATCTTCCTGCACGAGTCCGCGGGCGACACCTCGTATGCGTCGCTGCAGGCGATGGTCGAGGCCGCCGCGGCCGACCTGATCGATGCCGGCGTGCGGCCGACCGACCGCGTGCTGCTGGTGGCCGAGAACTGCGCCGCCCACATCGCGCTGATCATGGCCTGCAGCCAGGTCGGCGCCTGGTCGTGCGGCGTCAATGCGCGGATGTCGCCGGGCGAGGTCGACGCGATCGTCGAGCGGGCCGATGCGCGCCTCTGCTACTTCACCGGCGCGGGTTTCGCCGCGGCGCTCCAACATGCGCATCGCGCGCAAGCGGTGCCCAGCGCTCTGCCCGGCGTGCTGCGCTCGCCGCTGCGCGCCGCCGCCACCCCCGAGCCGAATCCCGCGCTGGCCGACACCGCCGCGATCATCTTCACTTCGGGCACCTCGGGCACGCCCAAGGGCGTGATGGTGTCGCACCGCGGGCTGCTGCACTTCGGCCGCGTCTCCGCGGCCTCGCGCGCCCTGAGGGCCGACGACCGCGCCTACGCCTTCCTGCCGATGACACACATCTTCGGCCTCGGCACGGTGCTGATGGCCTCGCTGAGCGGCGGCGCATCGCTGGTGCTGCGCGGCAGCTTCTCGCCCGACGACCTGCTGCATGCGCTCGCGCAGGAAAAAGTATCGAACCTGCTGGGGCCGCCGACGATGTACGCGCGCCTGCTGGCCCACGTCGAGGCCCGGGCCGCGACGCCTGGCTTTCCGCATCTGCGCTATGTCTACACCGGCTCGGCGCCGCTCGACGCTGGGCTCAAGCAGCGCGTCGAGGCGCTGTTCGGCCAGCCGTTGCACTACGGCTACGGCCTGTCGGAGTACGCGGGCTCGGTCTTCCTGACCCGACGCGGCGTGGCGCGCGACGACACTTCGGCCGGCTACCTCGTCGAAGGCGGCGAGGCCCGCATCGTCAGCGCCGAAGGCCGTGACGCAGCATCCGGCGAGGTCGGCGAGATCTGGCTGCGCGGCGCCGGCCTGATGCTGGGCTACTTCCGGGATGCCGACGCCACGGCGCAGGCCATGCGGCCCGGCGGCTGGTATGCCTCGGGCGACCTCGGCCGCCTCGCTGCCGACGGCGCGCTGTTCGTCGTCGGGCGCCTGAAAGAGATGATCATCCGCTCGGGCTTCAATGTGTACCCGGCCGAGGTCGAGGGCGTGCTCAACCGCTTCCCGGGCGTGCACCTGAGTGCGGTGGTGGGCGTGCCGGAGTCCGACGGCAACGAGGCGATTGCGGCCTTCGTCGAACTCGAGTCCGGCGCCGCGTTCGACCCCGACGCCCTGCAGGCGCATCTGCGGCAGAACCTGTCGCCGTACAAGCGGCCGTCGCGCATCGAGGTGCTGGATGCGCTGCCTACCACGTCGACCGGGAAGATCCTCAAGCGGGCGCTGGTGCCGCCCGCTTGACGGCCTCAACCCGGACTGGCCGGATTCGCCCGCACGCCCCTGCCGAACGATGGAAAGCCCGGCTCCCGGGTCTGTGCCACACCCCAGTGGGAACCGTTGATGTCCGCGATGAGGGGCGAACCGGCCACCCCAGGACGCGTCATAGGGCGCCTCTCCTTCGAAGCGCGATGCCCAGGCCGAGTGCCTCTTCGTCCATCAGGGTCTCCCGGTTGAAGTTGCCGGGGCGCTTTGCTCAAATGCGGAAGAAGCGTCTTTGCGCCGCTTCTAACCCTGTGGAGGCAATCATGGCGAGACTGGTCATGCGCACGCGCAGCAAGCCCTATCCGATAGACATCGGCGGCGAGACGAAATTCATCTGCGGTTGCGGCCTGTCGGCGAACCAGCCCTACTGCGACGGCACGCACAAGCTGACACGCGATGAGCAGGAAGGGGCGCTCTGCTGGTACGACGCCGATGTGCAACGCAAGGCGATCGCGCACGCATTCCCCAACATCCGCACGCCGAGCGAATAGGCTCGTGCCGGCACGCCCGAGGGCACCATGAGCGAACCGGACTTCACGATGCTGCGGCAGCGCATGCTGGCCGAGATCGCGGCCAAGACGGTTTTCTCGACCACGTATCTGGGCAAGGCGGCGCTGGATTCGAGGGTCATGAACGCCATGGCCACGGTGCCGCGCCACGCGTTCGTGCCGTTCGAACTGCGGCCCTACGCCTACGTCGATTCCCCCTTGCCGATCGGCTACCGCAAGACGATCTCGCAACCCTTCATCGTCGCCGTGATGACCGACCTGCTCGGCGTCCAACCGACCGACACGGTGCTCGAGATCGGTACCGGGCTGGGCTACCAGTCGGCCATCCTGGCGGAGCTCGCGCACCGCGTTTTCACTGTCGAGATCGTCGAGGAACTGGCCGAGCAAGCCGGGCGTCGGCTGGCCGACCAAGGACATGCCAACGTCGAGATCAGGATCGGCAACGGCTGCCATGGCTGGCCCGAGCACGCACCATTCGACAAGATCATCGTGACGGCGGCCCCCGAGCTGATCCCGCCGGCGCTCATCTATCAGTTGAAGCCAGGCGGCACGATGGTGATACCCGCCGGGTTGCCGGATGCACAGCAGCTCATCCAGCTCAAGAAGGACGCGCAGGGTTCAGTCACGACAAGGGAAATCTTCGAGGTGCTTTTCTCGACCCTCGAGGACGTCGACATGCCGTGAATGGTCGGCTGCGAACCGCCCATCGGCCCGCTGGGGAGCACAGTAGGGGACACCCTGCTCCGACGAAGAGTTTCTGCTCGCCCGACCAGTCGGCCGTGCTCGAGTCGTCGCTCGTCGTGCACCGTGCTCGCTAGACCTTGAATTCCTTGTCAAGGACGAATATCTTGACGGTCTCTCTCTTGACGCCATCGAAGGCCATGGCTTCCGCCGTCGCGGGGGAATCCATGCCCTTCATGAACGCGTCCAGGTCATCGGGCTCGGCGCACACCGCGACTTGATTGCCTGCGATCGTCGCGAAACTGATTGGCTTGGTGACGGTTTGGCTCCTGAACAGCGGACCGTGGGTCCGGAAGCCCTTCTCCCACTTGTCCGGGTCTTCAATCTGCGCCGTGATTACTACCTTGGGCATGTCGTCTCTCCTTTGCGCGGGGAATCCGCTTGGCCCACCAGTCGACGAAGTTCATGTGCGTCTCATTGGTGGTTTCGGGCCAGGGCGAGGTGGGTGGCCTTGGCCATTTGACGGCCGTGACGTCAAATTAGTCAATTCGTATTACATTTTGACGTTCATGGATGCTCACGGGGCTTGACGCAGGCGCGGCAGGTCCCGGTCTCGCCTTCCGAGTTCGTGGGCCTAGCCCGCGCAGGATCACCCGTCCACCATCTCGCGATAGGCGTGCCAGCTCCCGTGTGCCAGCCACGGGAAGATGACGATGAGCCCGAGCATGAACGTCGCAAAACCGAGGGCCGTCAGCATTGCGATCAACACGGCCCACAGCAGCATGGCCACCGGATTGCGGGCGCAGCAGCGCAGGCTGGTCAGCACCGCGGTGATCACGTCCACGGGGCGATCCACCAGCAACGGCACGCTGACGACGCCGAGCGCGAAAACGAGCGCTGCCACCGCGGCGCCAACCGCGAAGAAGGCAAGCACAAGACCGACCGGCTGGCCCGACAGCAGCAGCGCTGCGGGCAGGTGCGACGCGTGCCGCACTTGCTCGGTGAAGAACAGTGCGAAGACGATCGCTGCCAGGCGCTCCCAGGCAAAGTACGCCAGCGTGAGCACCAATCCGAACAGCGCAATCGAGCCGGCGTTGCCGCGCCACGCGCCAAGAGCCAATGCGGAGTCCGGCGCGGCGGACTGCTCCCGCTGGCGCGACAGTGCGTACAGGGGCATCGCGAGGAAGGGTGCCACCAGCAAGAAGCCGCCGAGCAGAGTTGGCGCAAGGTAGGTGGCATCCCAGGTCGCGGCCATCAGGGCCAGGCCTGCAACTGCAACCAGCACACCGATACCGAGGCTCAAGCCTGGCCGGAACGCCAGATCGCGTGCGCCCAAGCGCAGCCAAACGAAGGGCCGCATCGCGCCAACCCGGCGCACGGCGGGCGCCACCATTGACGGCGGAAGAGATTGACTGTCGAGCGGGTGTTCCATGGCGCACACTCCTTCGTGAAGCCCGCGCTGGAAACCAAGCGGCGTCAGCGCTACCGTCAGCATAGTCGCGCGCATCGCCAGCGGCAATCAAGCCCTGGCCAAGCACTCGATCACGCTGGACATCGCCACACCCGATGGCGCGGCGCTGGCGCAGGATCTGGCGGCACGACCGGGTGCCGGGTGCTGCGAGAGCGCGGGGTGATCTGAGGCAGGGCTACGCGCCCGACGCCACCGCCACCACCCCCTCCTTCGCCGCCGCCGCAAAGCGCTCGTGGTCGGCCCGGGTCTGCCCCGCATAGGCGGTGGCGAACTCGACCAGCGCGTCGTCGAACACATCCGATTTGCCCAGATAGCCGCTGATCATCGCGGCATCGCCCGACTTGGCATGCGCCAGGGCCAGCGCCCAGCCGCACAGCCTGCAGTACTCGATGAAGCCGCCCGGGGTGGTCTCGCCCGGCTCCAGGTCGATGCCGCCCTTCATGTCGCGCAACTGCCGGATGTAGAAGTGCACGCCGTCGATCCGGCCCCAGCCGAGGAAGATGTCGGGTGAACCCTGGATCAGCCGCTGCCCCCGGACCACGCGCTCGCCCTGGTTGGCCGGGGCGAGCGCCGGGGCTACATCGCCCGCGAAGGGGGCCAGCACCGAAGGCTGCGCCTCCTTGAGCTGCAGGAACAAGGGGTCGTCCTCGTCGCGCCCCTGCATCAGCACCATCCAGCAGCGGGTGCCGACGCTTCCCACCCCGACCACCTTCTGCGCCGCATCGACGATCCGGTAGCGCGACAGCAGCAGCCGTCGTTCGGGCGCCAGCGACTCGAGGTAGTGGGCCAGGCAATGGCCGATCGCCTCGTCCACCGGACGCCCCATCGAGGTCAGGGGCGAGCGCACGATGAAGGGGTGCTGCTCGATGATCCGGTGCTGGTCGTCCACCAGGTCGGTCATCTTGTCGAGCACCTGCATGTGGGTGCGCTTGCGCGCCTTGTCGAGCACGGCGCCCGCACGCGCTCGCCAGGCCGGCGGCAGCGATTCCACCAGCCGATCGCTGTGGATGGTGTCGTACCAGATCTCCAGCTGCCCCATGCCCGCGTAGCGCCGCATGCGCTCGCGGTAGCTCTCCACCGCGGCCCTCGCGGCCGCCTCGCGCTCGGATTTGTCGCCGCCCAGGTGATGGGCGGCCACGAAGGCGCTGGCCGCCAGCCGCTTGACGTCCCACTCCCAGGGCCCGGGCTGCGTTTCGTCGAAATCGTTGATGGCGAACACCAGCTGCCGCTCGGCGGACGCGAAGACGCCGAAGTTCGCCACGTGCATGTCGCCGCAGGCCTGGACCCGGATCCCGGTGGTCGGGCTGGGTGCCAGGTCGGCAGCCATCACCGCGGCCGAGCCGCGCAGGAAGGCGAAGGGCGACTGCAGCATGCGGGCGTGCCGCACCGGCACCAGCTGCTGCAGGCGGGTGGTCGCCTGCGCCTTCAGGATGGCCAGCGGGTCGACCTCCGGCAGGCGCTCGAAGGCGCCGTGGCGGGCCCGGGGAACGCGCTCGCGCAAGGCCTTGCCGGCGGCCATGCGCTCCTCGACGCTCGGCCGCGGCGCCGTGAAGGCGCTGGCCAGGGCCTCCGCCCGGCTGCTTTCCCCGGGATCGGGTTCGTCTCTCTCGGCACGCGCCATTCTTTGCTCCGGTGTGGCTCCGTCGCACATCATGCCGGAACCCGCACCCTGCGGCGCGGCGGTCGAATCAATGCGCGACGCGCTGCCGCCACTCCCGCGGCGAGCAGCCGAAGCGCTCGCGGAAGGCCCGGCTGAAGTGCGCCGCATCGTTGAAGCCGCGGCCATAGGCGATCTCGCCGACCGTGCGGCCGGCGGCGCGCGGGTCGAGCAGGTCGCGGCTGCAGGCCTCGAGCCGGCGCTCCCAGATGTACTGCGCCGGCGTCACCGGCTCGCTCTTGAACACCCGGTGGATCTGGCTCACCGACAGGCCGAGCGCGGCCGCCAGCGTGCCGACCGACAGCGCGGGGTCGTCGAGCTGCTCGTCGATGCGCCGCTTGATCCGCGCCAGGTGGAAGGCGGTCAGGTTGCTCAAGGCAGGCGAGCGTGCGGCCGGCAGCGTCTGCAGCCCGGCCACCAGGATGTTGAGCACGCCGTTGGCGACCGCCAGCGCCGAGGCCGGCTGCAGGGCGTCGATGTCCTCGTGCAGTGTGCGGATCATGCCCAGCAGCAGGTGGCCGGCGCCCTCGCGGCCCGACACGGTGGTGGCGGTCAGGGCCTCGGTCTGGCGCAGCTCGCTGCGCAGGCGCTCGCCCGGCAGCTTGAGCACGATCTGCTCGAAGGCATCGTCGAACAGCAGCTGGTAGGGCCGCGTGCTGTCGTAGAGCGCGAAGTCGCCCACCGACAGCACGGCATCGCGCCCGTCCTGCCGCACCACGCCGCGGCCGCGGGCCTGGATGCTGACCAGGAAATAGTCGTCCGACGAGCGCGCGATGTGGCCCGCCGTGCGCATCACCTTCTGCGGCCCCGAGCTGACGACCGAGACATCGAGGCTGGGCAGCGTGTGCTGCTGGATGCTGCCCTCGAATGCGCCCTTGGGGCGATCTCCCGGCACCGGATCGCAGCCGAGCTGGACATAGACGTTGCAGATCATGTCGGTCCAGTAGGCGAGCCGCTGCTCGCGCGGAACGACGGCAGTGCTGAGCAATCGGGTCATGGGAATCCTTCCGGGGAGTTGCGGGAACGGGCCGCTTGCAACGCTGGATCAAGAACGCCGCGAATTCCGGACAAGGCGCTTTCCAGGCGGCGAACTTACGCTTCAAGCAACCCGTGTGCCACCGCGCTAACCCGGAGGCCGCGGGTCCCATCCACCCCTTTTGGAGAACGCCATGTCCAGCACCACCCATCCCCGCCTGCGCGTCGCCGCGGTGCAAGCCGCCCCCGTCTTCCTCGACCTCGACGGCACCATCGACAAGACCATCGACCTGATGGCGCAGGCGGCCGGCCAGGGCGTGCAGCTGATCGCCTTTCCCGAGACCTGGGTGCCCGGCTATCCGTGGTGGATCTGGCTCGATTCGCCGGCCTGGGGCATGCAGTTCGTGCAGCGCTACCACGACAATTCCCTGGTGGTCGGCTCGCCCGAGTTCGACCGCATCCGCGAGGCCGCGCGCAAGCACCGGATCTGGGTCTCGCTCGGCTACAGCGAGAAGGCCGCGGGCAGCCTGTACATCGCGCAGGCGCTGATCGACGACCAGGGCAACACGCTGCAGACGCGGCGCAAGCTCAAGCCGACGCACGTCGAGCGCACCGTCTTCGGCGAAGGCGACGGCTCGGATCTCAGCGTGGTCGAGACGCCGATCGGCAACATCGGCTCGCTGTCGTGCTGGGAGCACCTGCAGCCGCTCAGCAAGTACGCGATGTATTCGCAGAACGAGCAGATCCATTGCGGCGCCTGGCCCAGCTTCTCGCTCTACCGCGGCGGCGCCTATGCGCTCGGCGCCGAGGTCAACAACGCCGCCAGCCAGGTCTACGCGGCCGAGGGCCAGTGCTTCGTGATCGCGCCCTGCGCCACGGTGTCGAAGGCGATGCACGAGCTGCTGTGCACCGATGCCGGCAAGCAGCAGATGCTGCTGGTCGGCGGCGGCTTCGCGCGCATCTACGGGCCCGACGGCTCGCCGCTCGGCAAGAACCTGGCCGAGGACGAGGAGGGGCTGGTGGTGGCCGACATCGACCTCGGGACGATCTCGCTGGCCAAGGCCGCCGGCGACCCGGCCGGCCACTATTCGCGGCCCGACGTGACGCAGCTTCTGTTCAACAGGAAGCGGCGCGAGCCGGTGGTTCTGCAGGGACCGGCCGAGCCCGAGAAGGCGGTCGCCGAGCCGGTGTCCACGCCGGTCGAACCGGCTGCGGCTGCCGCCCGCCAGCCGGTCGTGGCCTGAGCCGCCACGTCACAGGGGAAGCGCCATGGAATCCGCCATTGCCGAGCACCTGAAATGTCCGCGCACCCGGCACCGCCGGGTGGAGGACGACTACACGCCGCCCTACCCCGTCTGGTCGGCCCGCGCAGCCGCCGGCGTGGGCCAGGTGGTGATGGGCTACTTCGGCGTGCAGTCGCGCGGGCCCGGATTGCAGGGCCGCGCCTGCGCCGCCCTGATGAAGATCGCGCGCAGCTTCGGCCTCGCCGACGGGCCGGGCCACCATGACCTGGCGCACTTCGTCGACGCCGAGGGCTTCGACAACATGATCGCGATCGCGTACTGGAGCGACCCGGCCGCCTTCGCGCGCTGGTGCGCCACGCCCGAGATCGACGACTGGTGGCGCTCGCCCGAACGGCTCGACGACGGACTGGGCTATTTCCGCGAGATCGCCTCGCCACGGGCCGCGCACTACGAGACCATGTTCAGCACGCCCGACCGTTTCGAAGGGGTGGGCGTGGTGATGGGCGGCGGGGTCAGTGGCGAGATCCGGGAGCACGGCTACTGGGGTTCGATGCGCGACCGGATTCCGCTGTCGCAGACCGACGCGATGGCGGCATCGGGAAGCCGCAGCGCGATCTCGGGCGCGCCCGCGCCGGGGCAGCGCGTGCGCATCGCCGGCCACCAGAACGTGGCGATGATCCGCTCGGGCCAGGAATGGACCGACACCACCGGACGCGAGCGCACGCTCTACCTCGAGGACATGGAGCCGACGCTGCGCGAAGGCATGGATTTCCTGCGCGACCAGGGCCTCGCGATCGGCTGCTACAGCAACCGCTACATGCACCACCTCGACGCCAGCGGCGGGCCGCTGCAGAAGTCCTTCGGCCTGAGCTTCTGGCGCTCGCTGGCGGACATGGAGCGCTGGGCCGAGTCGCATCCCACGCACGTGGCGATCTTCGGCAGCTTCATGCGCTACGTGCAGGAGCTCAACTTCGAGCTGCAGCTGCGCGTGTACCACGAGGTCTCGGTGCTGAAGGCGGACGAGCAGAGCTACGAATACATCAACTGCCACCCGCGCACCGGGCTCATGAACGGCCTGGCGGCCTGAGCGACGGCTCAGCCCCCGGCGGGCGCCCCGCGCAGGATCGCGTCGCGCAGCGCTGCGGGGATGTCGAGCGCGCGATGCGTCTCGAGCGAGGTCGTCACCAGCACCTGGCGCATCTGCATGCGGAGCTCGCCGTCGGCGCCGACGCATTGCAGCGCCAGGGTCAGCGAGCGCGTGCCGAGGCGCTCGACCACGAGCGCCAGCGTCACGATGTCGCCGAAGCGGCTCACGGCGCGGAAATCGGCCTCGATCCGCACCGTCGGCAGGCCGATGCGCTGCTCGGTGATCAGCCGCTGGTAGCCGATGCCCATCGCGTTGACCCAGTCTTCCACCAGGCCGTTGAACATCACGAAGTACTGCGGATAGAAGACGATGCCCGCGGGGTCGCAGTCGGAGAAGCGGATCAGCCGCTCGCGGCGGAACGCACCGGCGAGTGCTTCGCTCACGAAGGCTCCTCGCCGGCGGCCTCGTTGCGCATCACATGCACCCGCAGCTGGCCCAGCTGGCTGTGCAACTGCTTCACCGTCTTCATGTCGAGCCCCGAGAACATCTCGAGGATCCATTGCTCGTGCTCGCTGGCCATGGCCTCGAAGCTGCGGCGGCCCTTGGGCGTGAGGCTCACGATCCAGGCCCGGCGGTCGTCCGGGCTGGCGGTGCGCGAGACCACGCCTTCGCGCTCGAGTTCGTCGGTGAGGCCGGTCACGTTGCCGCCGGTGACCATCAGGTAGCGCGACAGCACCCGCATCTTGAGGCCGTCCTTGTAGCGGTAGAGCTGCGCCATGTAGTCGAAGCGCGCCAGCGTGATGTCGAAGCGCTCGCGCAGCCGCTTGCGGATCTCGGCCTCGATCTGGGTCGTGCTGGCCAGCATGCGCAGCCAGAGCTTGAGCACGGCGTGGTCGTCGTTGCCGGCGCGGGCCTCGTGGCCCAGTTCCTCGGCGTCGCTGAGCGCCGCGTGCGAGGGGTCGTTGCCGCTGTCGATCATGTCACTTCTCCTCCCGACACCGAGATCGACTGGCCGGTGACCGACGCTGCGCCCTCGCCGCAGAGCCAGCGCACCGCGTCGGCCACCTCGGCCGGCTGCACGATGCGGCGCTGCGGATTGACGACCGCGAACTCGGCCAGCGCATCGGCCTCGCTGCGGCCGGTCTTGCCGACCACGTTGGCGACGCTGTTGCGCAGGATGTCGGTGTCGGTGTAGCCCGGGCAGACCGCGTTGACCGTGATGCCCTTGCGCGCCACCTCGAGCGCCAGCGAGCGCGTGAGCCCGACCACGCCGTGCTTGGCCGCGGTGTAGGCGGCCACGTAGGCATAGCCCTTCTGGCCCGCGGTGCTCGCGATGTTGACGATCCGGCCCCAGCCCGCTTCAAGCATGTCGGGCAGCGCCGCCTGCGCGCAGAGGAAGCTGCCCGTGAGGTTGACGCCGAGCATGCGCTGCCAGAGCTCGACCGAGGTCTTGAGGAAAGGCGCGCTCTCGGCCTGGCCCGCGTTGTTGACCAGGATCCCGACCGGGCCCGACGCCGCGCGCACCGCTTCGAAGGCCGCGCGCACCGAGTCGGCGTCGGCGACGTCGACCGTCGCCACGCCGTGGCCGCTGCCCGCCAGTTCGGCGCGCACGCGCTCCAGTGCCGCGCGGTCGCGGCCGAGCAGGCTCAGGCGGGCGCCCTCGGCCGCCAGGGTGCGCGCGATCTCGGCGCCGATGCCGCGGGCGGCGCCGGTCACGACCGCGTGGCGTCCATTCAGTGCATTCTTCATGGCTGGATAAACAGTTGACAACTAAACATTTTAACCACGGGTGCTTTTTTCGGGCTCAGCCCTTGGCGCGCGCGGCCGGGCCGCGATCCCAGGTGGCCGCCGACACGCCGCGCTCGCGCAGCTTGTACTTCTGCACCTTGCCGTTCTCGGTGCGCGGCAGGTCGTCCAGCAGGTCGAGATAGCGCGGCACCGCGAAGTACGGCAGACGCGCCTCGCAGAAGCGCACCAGGTCGTCGGGCTCGATGCGGCTGCCCTCGCGGGCCACCAGCGCGGCCATCACCTCGTCCTCGGCCAGCTCGGAGCGCACCGGGTAGACCGCGCAGGCGGCGACCGCCGGATGGCTCAGCAGCACCTGCTCGACCTCGAAGGAAGAGATGTTCTCGCCGCGGCGCCGGATCGCGTCCTTGATGCGGTCGACAAAGCGGAAGGCGCCGTCGGCCTCGCGCAGCACCCGGTCGCCGGTGTGGAACCACAGGTTGCGCCAGGCCTCGACGGTCTTCTCGGGCATGTTGAAGTAGCCGTTCGCGAAGGCATAGGGCTCGTCGGCGCGCAGCAGCAGCTCGCCGGCCTCGCCGGGCGGCAGTTCGGCGTCGTCGGCATCGGCGACCCGCGCCTGGAAGCCCGGCCGCAGCCAGCCCATGACGCCGCCGCGCGGTGAATCGGGCGCGGTGGCGATCGCGAAGTTGGTCTCGGTCGAGCCGTAGCCCTCGAGCAGGCGCACGCCGGTGCGCGCCAGGAAGGCCTGCCCCGCCGCCGCCGGCACGCCGGGCCCGAGCCCGGTGCGCACGCGGTGATCGCGCTCGCCGGGCCCTTCGGGCTGGGCAAGCAGGATCGGCACCATCGCGCCGAGCAGGTAGACCACGGTGGCGCCGTTGGCCCGCATCGACGGCCAGAAGCCCGAAGCCGAGAAGCGCGACTCGAACACCACCTCGGCACCCGTGAGCGCGGCCTGCGAGAAGGTATTGAGCGCGTTGATATGAAACAGCGGCAAGGTGGTGCACAGCACGTCGTCGGCGCCCACACCGAGCGCCTCGGCGCTGTTCACGCCCCACCAGAAATACTGGGCATGGGGGCAGACCACGCCCTTGGCCGGGCCGGTGGTGCCCGAGGTGTAGAGAATGGCCAGCGGATCGCCGGGCTGCACCGCGGCCGGCGCGATCGGCTCGGCGCCTTGGCGATACGGCAGGAGCCGGATGCCGGCGGGCGGCTGCCACGGGCTGTTCGATTCGCCGATGACCCAGATCTCCTGCAACGCCGTGCGGCCCAGGTCCGCCGTCTGCAGCCGCTCCAGCAGGGCCGCCTCGATCACCAGCAGCCGGGCCTCGCTGTTGGAAAGAAAGTATTCGATCTGCGGGCCCATCGAGGCGGTGTTGACCGGCACCGTGACGGCGCCGAGCCAGCCGGCGCCGAGGAACACCTCGAGGAACTCGATGCAGTTGCCGCTCATGAGCGCGACGCGGTCGCCGCGCGCCACGCCGGATTGCGCCAGCGCCGCGGCCTGCCGCGCCGCCGCCTCGGCGGCATCGGCATGCGACCAGCTCCGGCCCGCGACCTTCAGCAGCGGTCGCTGCCCGAACCGCACCGACTGCCGCTGCAGCATCGCGGGCAGGGTGCGCAGCGCGGCCGGCAGCTGGCGCGGTTCATTCGTCATCGTCCGTGCCTCCGCCGAGGTAGGTGGCCTGGACACGCGGGTCGCTCTCGAGCTGCCCCGACGGCCCCGACAGCGCGATCTCGCCGGTCTCCAGCACATAGCCGTGGTCGGAGCTTTCGAGCGCGGCGCGCGCGTTCTGCTCCACCAGCAGGATCGAGACGCCGTCGTCGCGCAGCTTGCGCACGATCAGGAGAATGTCGCGCACGATCAGCGGCGCCAGGCCCAGGCTCGGTTCATCGAGCATCAGCAGGCGCGGCGCCGACATCAGCGCCCGGCCGACCGCGAGCATCTGGCGCTCGCCACCCGAGAGCGTGTCGGCACGCTGGGCGCGCCGTTCGGCCAGCCGGGGGAAGCGCTCGTAGACCTGCTGCAGCTGGCGCTTGAGCGCGGCGCTCCCCAGTCGCTTGGAATAGGCCCCGAGCTGCAGGTTGTCGAGTACGCTGAGCTCGCCGAACAGCTCGCGCTTCTCGGGCACCAGGCACAGGCCGCGCTCGACCCGCGCCTCGACGTCGAGCCCGTGCAGGTCCTCGCCTTCGAACTTCAGAATCCCCTTGCTCGGCAGCAGGCCCATCGCCGCGGCCAGCAGCGTGGTCTTGCCGGCGCCGTTGGGGCCGATCACCGAAATGATCTGGCCGTGTTCGAGGCTGAGCGAGACGCCGCGCACCGCGTCGACCTGGCCGTAGGACACATGCAGGTCGCCGATTTCGAGCATGGCCGTCATGCAACGCTCCCCAGGTAAGCCGCCTGCACCCGCGCATCCGCCCGGACTGCCGAGGGCACGCCCTCGACCAGCTTGGAGCCGAAGTTCATCACCACCAGCCGGTCCACCAGTTTCATCACGAAGTCCATGTCATGTTCGACGATCAGGATCGTCACGCCCTCGTCGCGCAGCTTGCGCAGCAGCTCGCCGAGCGCCATCTTCTCCTTGCGGCGCAGGCCGGCGGCGGGCTCGTCGAGCACCAGCAGCACCGGGTCGGCGGCCAGCGCACGCGCGATCTCGAGAATGCGCTGGGTGCCCAGCGGCAGGCTGCCGGCGAGCTCGTGCGCGCGGTCGCCGAGGCCGATCCGGTCGAGCTGGCGCTGCGCCTCCTGCAGGATCTGGCGCTCCTCGGTGCGGTCGAGCCGCAGGCCCGCCTTCACCACGCCCGAACTGGTGCGCGAATGGGCACCGAGCGCGACGTTGTCGAGCAGGCTCATGTGCGGGCGCAGCTTCACGTGCTGGAAGGTCCGCGCCAGCCCGAGCTGCGCCACCTTGCGCTGCGGCAGTCCGGCGATGTCCTGGCCCAGGAAGCGCACCTGCCCCGCGGTCATCGGCAGCGTGCAGGTCAGCAGGTTGAACATGGTCGACTTGCCGGCACCGTTGGGACCGATCAGGCCGACGATCTCGCCCGCCTTGACATCGAAGCTGACGTCGTTGACCGCCACCAGGCCGCCGAAGCGCTTGACCGCGCCGGTCACCGAGAGGATCGGCGAGCCGCGGTCGGGCAGGCTGCGGTGCGGCAGCGGCTCGACCGGCGTCGCCGGCTCGCGCGACGGCGCCGCGGCGAAACGGCCGCCGGTCCAGCGCCGCACGAAGCCCATCAGGCCGCCGCGCGCGAAGTGCAGCAGCAGGATGAACAAGGTCGCGAAGGCCACCGCCTCGAGCTGCCCGGCGCGCTGCGTGAGCATCGGCAGCACGTCCTGCAGGCCGTTCTTGAGCACCAGCACCAGGGCCGAGCCGACCAGCGCCCCCGCCAGCTGCCCGAGCCCGCCGGCCACCGCCATCAGCAGGTACTCGATGCTGGCGCGGACGTCGAAGGGCGACGGGCTCACGAAGCGGTTCATGTGCGCGTAGAGCCAGCCCGCGAGGCCCGCGAACAGCGCCGCCGTGACGAACAGCGTGAGCCGCACGCGGTAGGCGTCAGCGCCGACGCTGGCCAGCAGCGTGGCGCCGCCGCGCAGGCTGCGGATCGCCCGGCCCGGCCGCGACTGCAGCAGGTTGCGGCTGAACAGGAAGGCCAGCCCGACCAGCGCCCAGATCAGGTAGTAGATGGCGCGCGGATCGGCCAGCGACCAGCCGCCGATGCGCAGCGGCGGGATGTTCGACAGGCCGGTGTGGCGTCCCAGCGCATCGACGTTGCCGAACAGCATCGCGATCGACAGCCCCCAGGCGATGGTGCTGAGCGGCAGGAAGTGTCCGCCCAGGCGCAGGGTGAGCATGCCGATGGCCAGCGCCGAGATGCCGGTCAGCAGCAGCGCGAACAGCAGGCCGATCCACGGCGACATCCCCTGCGTGGTGGTGAGCCACGCGGTCGCATAGGCCGCGATGCCGACGAAGGCCGCCTGCCCGAAGGAGGTGGCGCCGCCGATGCCGGTCAGCATCACCAGGCCCAACGCGACCAGTGCGCCGATGCCGATGTCGTTGAGCAGCGAGACCGTGAAGTTGCCGGCCAGCATCGGCGCGACGGCCAATGCGACGATCACCAGGCCGATCCAGAAGTTGCGGGTGCGATGGAGGCTCATTGAAAAACCTCCGCGCTGCAGCGCTACGGTATTCGCCTTGGGAGCGGCCCGGCGGCTCATTGGTCCACCTCGTCTTCTTCCTCTTCCGAATGCACGCTCATGAACGAGCGCAGCATCAGCACCGGGATCAGCAGGCTGAACACGATCACGTCCTTGAGCGCGCCGCTCCAGAACGAGGCGAAGCTCTCGACCACGCCGACCGCGAGCGCGCCGACGGCGGTCATCGGGTAGCTCACGAGGCCGCCGATGATCGCGGCTACGAAAGCCTTGAGGCCGATGATGAAGCCGGAGTCGTAGTACATGGTGGTCACGGGTGCGATCAGCACCCCGATCAGGCCGGCCAGCAGCGAGGCGCTGCCGTAGGCCAGCAAGGCGGTGCGTGCGGGCCGGATGCCGACCAGCCGCGCGCCGACGCGGTTGACCGCGGTGGCGCGCAATGCCTTGCCCGCCACCGTGCGCTCGAACACCAGGAAGAACAGGCCGCTCAGCACGATGGCCGCCCCGACCATCAGCACCACCTGGCCGCTGACCGAGAAGCCGTCGCCGAGCGCGATGCTGCCGCCGGCGAGCGGCTGGGTGCGCGAGCCTTCAGGCCCGAAGAACAGCAGGCCGAGGCCCGACAACAGGAAGTGCAGCGCCAGCGAGACGATCAGCAGCACCAGCACCGAGGCGTCGGCGATCGGCTGGAACACCACCCGCGCCAGCAGCGGCGCGATCGGCACCACCAGCAGCACCGTGACCGCGATCTGCACGGCCGCCGGCATGCCGGGCCGCGAGGTCGCCCAGGCCAGCAGGCAGGGCACGAGCGGCAGCACGCCCCAGGCCAGGATGGCCTTCGGCACCTTGCGGCCCTCGCCGCGCCGCAGCAGGCTGCCGACCTCGGTCAGCGTCGCCAGCGCGGCCAGCACCATGACCAGTCCGATGGTCGGCGGCAGGCGGCCGGTCTCGAAGGCCGCCAGGGTCAGCGCGGCGAAAGCCGCGATGTCGCCGAAGGGCACGAAGACCACCCGCGTGACGGAAAAGATCAGCACCAGCCCGAGCCCGGCAAGCAGATAGACCGCCCCATTGGCGAGCCCGTCGATGCCCAGGATGAGCGCCACGTCCCATGTCATTGAAATGCCCTTCGCATGATCGTCCTGAAGTTGTTGTCGTCGTTGGAGAGGGCGGCGGTCARGGCGCGAGCTTCCACTGGCCGTTGTCGAGCTTGACGATCACGCGCGCACGCTCGTCCACGCCGTACAGGTTGCCCGGCTTGAAGTTGTAGACGCCGTGCGTTCCCACCACCTCCTTGGTGCTGGCGATCGCGTCGCGCAGCGACAGGCGGAACTCGGGCGTGCCGGGCTCGCCCTTGGCGCGCGCCGCGGCGTCGGTGAACACCAGCCAGCCGTCGAAGGAATAGGCCGAGAAGGCATCGCTGGTCGGCGCGTTGTTGACCTTCTGGAAGGCGGCGCGGAAGTCCATCGCGATCTTCTTGGTCGGATAGCCGTCGGGCAGCTGCTCGGCGACGATCACCGGGCCGGTGGGCATCAGCGCGTTCTGGCCCGAGGCGCCGACCACCCGCACGAAGTCGGGGTTGATCAGGCCATGCTGGCCGTACACCGGGCCCTTGAAGCCGCGCTCGGTCAGCGCCAGGAAAGGCAGCGCGCCCGGCGTGCCGGCGCCGCCGGTCATGACCGCATCGGGCTTCATCGCGACCAGCTTCAGCACCTGTCCGGTGACCGAGGCATCGGCGCGCGCATAGCGCTCGTTGCCCAGCACCTTGATGCCGGCCTCGGGGGCAGACTTCATGAGCGCGTTGTAGACCAGGTCGCCCCAGGCATCGGAGAAGCCGATGTAGCCGACCGTCTTGACGCCGTCCTTCTTCATGCGCTGGACCACCGCGTCGATCATCAGCTGCGTCGGCTGCGCGACGGTGAACACCCAGGCGTTCTCGGCCGGGTCGAGCTGGATCGGCGTCAGGCCGATCATCGGCACCTTCGCATCGCGGCCGACCTGCGCCATCGCGATCGCGGCCGGCACGCCCGAGGTGCCCATCAGCACGTCGACCTTGTCCTCCTCGACCAGCTTGCGCGCATTGCGGCCGGCGGTGGTCGGGTCGGAGCCGTCGTCGAGCACGATCAGCTGGATCTTGCGGCCGTTGACCTCGGGCTTGTAGGCCAGTGCGGCCTGCATGCCCTTGGCGTAGGGCACGCCGAGCGAGGAGTTGGGGCCGGAGAGCGAGACGCTCAGGCCGACCTTGAGGTCGGCCGCGAACGCCGCTGCCGTGAGGCCGACGCCCAGCGCGGTCGCCAGCGCGCTGCGGGTCAGGGTCTGCATCAAACTCTTCATGTCGTGGGCTCCTGGTGGGTGAAATGGATGAGCGAATCGCTCAGATGAACAACTGGATCGCCGGCAGCGCACGCTCGGCATTGAGAAGGTCGACGCGCTTCTGCCGGATCGCCCAGCCGGATGCCGCGCGCACGAGCCGATGGCGGTAGCTGCCGGCCAGCAGCTGCTGCTGCTCGCCGCGGGATTCGACATAGATGAAGGGGGTGTGCAGCACGATTTCGCCGCTGCCATCGACCTCAGGCTCGATGCGCGAACGCTGCAGCACGTGCTGGCAGTGGCTCGCCGGATGCTGCGAATGCGCGCGCGGGTTCTTCAGGCGCTCGATGCGCAGCTGCAGCAGCAGCCGGTCCTCGTAGGCGATCGAGTTGTGCGAGAAGGGATCGGCCTGGGCCGCGCCCTGCAGCGGCACCCAGTAGTGGCCGTCCTCGGCGAACAGCGCCAGCCAGTCGTCGAAACGGCCGGCGTCGAGCAGGGCGGCCTCGGCGGCCACGAAGTCTTCGGGGGTCGTCACGCGCTCGTCTCCACGTCGTCCGCCATGAACTTCTTCCAGGCGCGGAACTGGTTGCGCATCAACAGCTCGTTGGTGCCGTTGGTGGTGATCGTCGACTGCTGCAGCTCCGACGGATCGAAGTTGCGGTGCAGGCTGACCCACTCGTTGCCTTCGGCGCGCAGGCCCTGCTGCATGCTCTCGAACAGATGCACGTCGTCATGCGCCACCACCGACATCGGCGAGAAGACCAGCCGGTTGTAGCTCATCGCGCGCTCGAACAGCAGGTCGGGCGCACCGGCGGCGCGAAAGCTCCAGGCCTCGATCAGCGTGCGGTCGGCGGCCAGCGGCCGGATCACGCGGATCGCCTGTGGCGAGCCCTTGACCGACAGGCTGGGGAAGAACACCGAGTTCTGCGGCGAGCGCTGCAGGATCTCGATCGCGCGCTCGGCGCCGTGCGCGCTGCGCATCGCCTCTTCGTAGTCGGGCAGCTGCGCGTAGTTCGAGTGGATGCTGAAGTTGACGCCCAGCACGCTGTGGCCGTTGGCCAGCACGCGGCCGCCCATCTTGTCGAAGAAGTCGTAGCCGGAGCCGAAGGGCAGGATCTGCTCCATCGCCATCGGCTTGGGCGCGTCGGGCGCGCGGCCCTGCCACAGCGCATCGGCGGCCTGCGTGGCCGACTCGTGGGTCGACATCGGATGCACCGTGTCGTTGATGTTCTCGAGGTACATCTTCCAGTTGCAATGGATGATGTTGCGCAGGACGCCGCCGCCGACCGTGAGCCGGCCCTCGGGCGAGCGGTCGACCATGTTGTCGATCGATTGCAGCACCTCGCCGAAATAGTCCTCGAAGCCCGGGCCCTCGTCGGCCAGCCGGGTGAATACGAAGTCGCGGTACACGACGGTGTGGCGGAGCTCGGTCAAGCCCTGGCCCGATTCGCATTGCTTCAGGCGCGTGCCTTCATAGCCGCTCTTGAGCGGGATCGCGAGCGGCGCGCCGTCGAGCTTGTAGGTCCACGCGTGGTACGGGCAGCGAAAGAACTTGCCCGTGCTGCCGCATTCGTCGGTGACCAGCCGGCTGCCCTTGTGGGCGCAGCGGTTGTAGAACACGCGCACCGCGCCATCGGGCTGCCGAACCATCATCACCGGCCGGCCGGCCAGCTCCAGCGACCAGAAGTCGCCGGTATTCGGCACCTGGCTCGCGTGGCCCACGTAGAGCCAGGTGCGGGCGAAGAAGCGCTCCTGTTCGAGCGCGAACAGCTCGTCGCTCAGGTACAGGTCGCGGTGCACGCGATCGTCCTCGACGAGCGCGGCGATTGCATCGGGCCGGTGGCGGTAGGTGGTCATCTACGGCACCAGCTTCCACTGGCCCTTCTCGCTGCGCACGATCACCACCGCGCGCTCGTCGGAGCCGTAGCGGTTGTCGGGCTTGAAGTTGTAGATACCGTGGGTGCCGGTCAGCTCCTTGGTGCTGACGATCGCGTCGCGCAGCGCGGCGCGGTAGGCCGGCGTGCCGGGCTCGCCCCTGGTGCGCGCCGCCGCATCGGCCAGCAGCAGGTAGGCGTCGTAGGTGTAGGACGAGAAGGCATCGTTCGGCGCCGATCCGTTGGCCTTCTGGTAAGCGCCGCGGAAGGCCAGCGAGACCTTCTTGATCGGATTGCTGTCGGGCAGCTGGTCGGCCACCAGCACCGGGCCGCTGGGCACCTGCAGGCCCTCGATCGAGGCTCCGCCGACGCGCACGAAGTCGGCATTGATCAGCCCGTGCGTGCCGTAGATCTGGCCTTTGTAGCCACGGTCGGCGAGCGCCAGGTAGGGCAGCGCGCCCGGCGTGCCGGAGTTGCCTGCGAACACCGCGTCGGGCTTGGTCGAGAGGATCTTGAGCACCTGGCCTGCCACCGACGAGTCGCTGCGGGCGTAGCGCTCGTTGGCGACCACCTTGATGCCGGCCGCCTCGGCGCTCTTCACGAGCGAGTCGTAGGCCAGGTCACCGAGCGCGTCCGAGAAGCCGATGAAGGCCACGGTCTTGACGCCCGATTTCTTCATGCGCTCGACCACCGCAGCGACCATCAGCGGAAAGGGCTGCGAGACGGTCACGGTCCAGGCGCCTTCGGGGCCGGGGATGGTGACCGGCGTCGGCGAGATCAGCGGTGTGTTGAGCTCGCGCGCCACGGCCGCGATCGCCATCGCGCCGGGCACGCCCGAGGTGCCGATCAGCACGTCGACCTTGTCCTCGACAACGAGCTTGCGCGCATTGCGCCCCGCGGTGGTCGGGTCGGAGGCATCGTCGAGCACGATCAGCTCGACCTTGTGGCCGGCCAGCACCGGATGCTCGGCGATGGCGGCGCGGATGCCCTTCTCGTAGGGAATGCCGAGTGCGGACACCGGGCCCGAGAGCGAGCTGATGAAGCCGACCTTGAGGTCGGCGGCAGACGCCTGTGCGGCGGCCAAGGCCAGCGCTGTGGCGCCAACGAAATGAATGAATGTGCGCATGATCAGAGTCGTTCCAGTAAGCAGTGCAGTCAGTTGCCCGCATTCAACGCAAGGGACATTCCAGGAATACCGCGGAACCGGCTTCGCCGGGCCGCTGGTATTGCCCCCGGGCAGGGGGTGGGCGGCTACACGAAGTGAGCCAACCTGGGGGCGAGTCAAGGAACCAGTTTCCATTGGCCCTTTTCGAGCTTCACGATGACGCGGGAGCGCTCGTCCGAGCCATAGCGGTCATCGGGCTTGAAGTTGTAGACGCTGTGCGTGCCGACCAGCTCCTTGGTGCTGACGATCGCGTCGCGCAGCGCCACGCGGTAGGCCGGCGTGCCGGGCTCGCCCTTGGTGCGCGCGGCGGCGTCGAGGAACAGCAGCCAGGCGTCGAAGGAGTAGGCCGAGAAGGCATCGGTCGGCGCCGCGCCGTTGGCCTTCTGGTAGGCCGCGCGGAAGTCCATCGAGGTCTTGCGGATCGGGTTCGAGTCGGGCAGTTGCTCGGCCACGATCACCGGGCCGGTCGGGGCCAGCAGGCCTTCGACCGACGCGCCACCGACGCGCACGAAGTCGGGATTGATCAAGGCATGCATGCCGTAGATCTGGCCCTTGTAGCCGCGCTCGGCGAGCGCCAGGTAGGGCAAGGCGCCGGGCGTGCCCGAGGTGCCGGTGATCACGGCGTCGGGTTTCAGCGCCACGATCTTCAGCACCTGGCCGGTGACCGAGGAATCGGCGCGCGCATAGCGCTCGTTCGACACCACCTGGATGCCGGCCGGCTCGGCGCTCTTCTTGAGCGCGTCGTAGACCAGGTCGCCCCAGGCGTCCGAGAAGCCGATGTAGCCGACCGTCTTGACGCCCGACTTCTTCATGCGCTCGACCACCGCGCTGACCATCAGCGGCGCCGGCTGCGGCAGCGTGACCATCCAGGCGCCCTCTTCGCCCGGCAGGTTGGCGTTGGCGATCGAGATCAGCGGTGTCTTGGTCTCGCGTGCCACGGCGGCGATCGCCAGGGCGCCGGGCGAGCCGGCGGTGCCGATGATCACGTCGACCTTGTCCTCGTCGATCATCTTGCGCGCGTTGCGTGCGGCGGTCGACGGGTCGGAGGCATCGTCGAGCTGCACCAGCTGGATCTTGCGGCCGTTGAGTTCGGACTTGTAAGCCACCGCGGCCTTCATGCCCTTCTCGTAGGGGATGCCCAGCGAGGACACCGGTCCCGACAGCGAGGTGATGAACCCCACCTTGAGATCGGCGGCCAGCGCCGCGGCGCTGAAGGCGCCGAAGCCGGCCGCAAGGCCCGCCAGTGCGCAGATTCGGGTCAAGACTTTCATGCAAAGCTCCTCAGGTTGGAGACGAAGGAAGAAGCGGCGACTTCAAACAAGAACATGATTTATGAAATATTGAAGTGTCAAGAATGCTAATGAAGCGAGGGTGCGATGGCAAGCGAAAGAACCATGAGTTCGCGAAGTTCGCTTCAGAGCGCGAGGCTGCCGACGCTGGTGCCGCCGCACACGTACAGCACCTGCCCGGTGACGAAGCTGTTGGCGGGGTCGGCGAAGAAGCGCACGGCGCGTGCCACGTCGGCCGATTCGCCGAGTCGCCTGACCGGCACCGATGCCGCGAGTGCCCGTTCCTTTTCGCTGCCTGCTTCGACCACGTCGTAGAACATGTCGGTTCGAATCGGGCCCGGCGCGACCACGTTCACTGTGATGCCTTCGGGCGCGAGCTCGAGCGCCCAGGTGCGCGCCATGCCGAGCATGCCGGCCTTGGTCGCCGAATAGCTGGTGCGCGTCTGCAGGCCCAGCGCCGCGCGTGACGACAACAGCACCACGCGGCCGAAGCGCTGCGCGCGCATCGCCGGCAGCGCCGCCTGCACCAGCTGGATCGCACAGCCCAGATGCAGGTCGACCAGCGCATCGAGGTCGTCGAGCCTCACGTCGGCAATCAACGCGGGCCGGATCACGCCGGCGTTGTGCACGACGGTGGTCACTTCGAAGCGCCGCACCAGCTCGGCCGCGGCCTGCCCGGTGGCGGCGCGGTCGGCGAGGTCGACCTCGATGCTGTGAAGCTTCGGGTGGTCGATGTCGGCGCGGCGACGCGCCAGCGAGACGACTTCGTAGCCTTGCGCGAGCAGGTCCTCGCAGATGGCGCGGCCGATGCCGGCGCTGCCGCCGGTGACTGCTGCGACCCGGCTCGTCATGCCGAAGCTCCGACCAGCGCCAGCACGCGCAGCGGGCTGCCGCTGCCCTTCTCGATCTTCAGCGGCGGGCAGATCAGCACCGCGCCCGCGGGCGGCAGCAAATCGAGGTTGCTGAGGCACTGCAGGCCGTAGCGCCCGGCCCCGTGCATGTAGTAGTGGCACGGGTACGGCGGACGCAGGTGATAGCCCTGCCCGGCATCGGTGCCGATCGCCTCGGAGCCGAAGCCGATCACGTCGCGCTCTTCGACCAGGAAGCGCACCGCCTCGGTGCTCGGGCCCGGCGTGTGCTGGCCGGTCTCGTCGAAGTTCTGGTAGGCCTCGGGGTCCTTCCGCTTCGACCAGTCGGTGCGCATCAGCGCCCAGGCGCCCTTCGGGATCCGGCCGTATCGGCTTTCGTAGCGCTCGATGTCCGCGATGCTCAGCAGGTAGTCGTCGTCGCCCTTGACCTGCTCCGAGCAGTCGATCACGCAGGCCGGTGCCACGAAGTGCTGCACGGGGATGGTGTCGACCGAGTTGTTCGGCAGGTCGCGCCCCGAGATCCAGTGGATCGGCGCATCGAAGTGCGTGCCCGTGTGCTCGCCGCAGGAGAAATTGTTCCAGTACCAGCCCGGCCCGCGCTCGTCGTACTTCGACACCTCCTCGATCCGGAAGGGCCAGCACTGGCCCATCTCGGGCGGCAGGGCGATCTGCGGGAACTCGGGCGTCAGCGTCTGCGTGAGGTCGACCACGCGAATGCGCCCGCTGGCCATCGCGCTCACCAGGCCGCCGAGGATCTCGGCGGCGGAAATCAATTGGGCCGTGGTGTTCATTGCGTCGTTCCTGAGTTCGGTTTCATTCCAGGAATACCGCGGAACCGGCTTTGCCGGGCCGCTGGTATTGCCCCCTCGAGGGGGAGCTCGCTACACGAAGTGAGCGAGATTCGGGGGTGGGTCATCTGTTCAGCCAGCGGCCAATTCGCGTTCGAGGATCTTCGGGTTGTCGCGCCAGCGCTCGAGCCACTCCTGCGCCACGTCGCCGGGGTACACGTCCTCGACGCCGTCGCGCAGCGCCTTGACGATCGCGTTGGCAAGCGCGCTGCCGGCCAGCTTGGGCGGCGGCGTGTGCTGGTTCCATTCGTCGTCGATCGGCCCCGGGAACACGTTGATCACGCGGATGCCGGCCGGCCGCATCTCGGCGCGCAGGCACTGCGCGAGCGAATGGGCCGCAGCCTTCGACGCGCTGAAGGTGCCGTGCGGCGGGAAGTTGCTGAGCGCATAGATCGACAGCAGGTTGACCCAGGCCGTGGCGCCGGTGGCGCCATCGGCCGAGCGGCCCTTGAGCGCCGGGCCGAACTCCTGCGCCAGGCGCAGCAGGCCGAAATAGTTGATGTCCATCTCGGCCTTGGCAACGTCGGTGCCGCGCCGCGCGCCGATGCCGAAGCTGCGGTGCACCTCGGCGTTGTTGATCACGATGTCGACCTTGYCGCCGATCTCGCCGGCCAGCTCGGTCACCGAGCGGCCGTTGGTGAGGTCGAGCGGCACCAGCGTGACCTGCGGCAGCGCCGTGATGTCTTCGAGGCCGCCCATCTTCTTCCAGGGCTCGGCATGGCCGACCCAGACGATGTCGGCGCCGGCCTTGACCAGCGCGCGCACGATCGCCTGGCCGACCTCGGTCTTGCCGTCTGTGACCAGCACCTTGCGGAATTTCGGGTCGCTGGTCATTTCCCTCAGCATCTTGTCGTCGGCCATGTGGGCGCTCCCTTCGTTCGGAAATCCAATCAATACCGCCTGCCCGGCGCGGTCGAGGCGGGCGCCCACGCGCACGCGCGCCGGCGCCTCGCCGACCTCCCCATGCAGGTGGACCATCAACGTCGGCCCGGCATCGAGCTGCACCAGCCCCAGCCGCCAGGGCAGCCGTTCGCGGAAGAACAGGTCGTTGCTGTGATGCAGCGTGGTGCTGCTGAGCAACTGCCCCTCGCCGCCCTGCGCGCGCCAGTGCAGGCGCGGCGACAGGCACTTGTGGCAGGCCTCGCGCGGCGGGTACTGCACCGTGCCGCAGTCCTCGCAGGTCTGCAGCTCGAAGCGGCCCTCGGCGGCGGCCGCCGTGATGCCCAGCGCCACGCGGCCGCGGGCCCAGGGCGGCAGGTTCATCTGCCGGGTGCGCAGCACCGGGTTCTTGCGCTTGGGGCGCATCAAGGGCATCGTCATGCCGGTCTCCCCAGAATCACCGCGCCGGTGCACAGGCAGCGGTCGTAAGTCACCATCCCGAAGCCGGCGACCAGGCCCAGCTGCGCGTCGGCCACGCTGCGCGGTCCCGCCGTGTCGGTCAGTTGGCGGATCGATTCGGTCATGCCGAGGAAACCGCCGGCGGCACCGGCCTGCCCGGCCGACAACTGGCCGCCGCTGGTGTTGTTCGGAAAGCTGCCGTCATGGGTCATCGTGTGCGAGCGCACGAAGGCCGAGCCCTCGCCCTTCTCGCAGAAGCCGAGGTCCTCGAACTGCATCATCACGATCACCGGGTAGTCGTCGTAGGTCTGGACGAAGTCGACGTCGGCAGGCTGCACGCCGGCCTGGGCGTAGAGCTCGTCGCGGTCGCGGCGCCAGCCGCCGCGCACCATCACCGGGTCTTCCGAGTAGGCGTTGTGGCGCTCGATCGCACCGCGGATCACCGCATGCGGCAGCCCCAGGTCGCGCGCCTTCTCCTCGCTCATCACGAGGAAGGCCTCGGCACCGGCGCAGGGCATCACGCAGTCGAACAGATGGATCGGATCCGAGATCGGCCGCGCCGCGATGTACTCGTCGAGCGTCAGCGCCTTCTTGAACATCGCGTTCGGGTTCTTCAGCGCATTGCTGCGCTGGTCGACGCAGATGCGGCCGAAGTCCTCGCGCGTGGCGCCGAAGGTGCGCATGTAGTGCGACGTGATCATCGCGAAGATCGAGTTCGGCCCGCCCGAGCCGTAGGGATAGGTGGCGTCGCGCGCGAAGTTGCTGAAGCTGCCCAGCGTCTGGCGGAAGGAGTCCACGTGATTCGTGTCGGCCGCCACGCAGGCCACCACATCGGCGTCGCCGGCCTGCACCGCGCGCGCCGCGCGCCGCAGGCACATCACGCCCGAGGCGCCGCCGGTGGGCATGTGGTCGAGCCAGCGCGGCGACAGGCCCAGGTGCTGCGTCACGCCGACCGCGGTGTCGGGCGCCAGCGAGAAGCTGCTGACGCAGAGGCCGTCGATCTGCGCTTTCTCGAGGCCGCTGGCCTGCACCAGCGCCTCCATCGCCTGGCCGAGGAACCAGTGGGCGCCGAGCGTCGAATAGCGCTGGTAGGGCACGGTGACCGGTACCGCGACAGCCACGCCTTCGTAGGACATTCGCCTTGTCATGACTGCCTCTTCTTCATCGCGCGGGTGTCGATGCAGTGCGCCTGCCCCGGCAGTGCATGCGCGAGTTCGCGCAGCTGCCCGCGCTGTATCTTTTGCGACGCCGTGAGCGGCAGCGCGTCGACGAAGGCCACGTAGCCCGGCGCCTTGTAGTAGGCCAGCTGCGCCAGCGCGTGGTCGACGATGCTGGCCGCGAGCTGCTCCGGGGCGGACGCATCGGCGTCCTCGCGCATCACGATGCAGGCCAGCACCTCGTCGCCGCGCACCGCATCGGGCGTGGCGGCCACCGCCGATGCCTTCACGGCCGGATGCTGGTTCAGCACGCTCTCGACCTCGACGGCCGAGATGTTTTCGCCGCTGCGACGGATCACGTTCTTCTTGCGGTCGACGAAGTAGAAATTGCCTTCGGCATCGCGGCGCACCATGTCGCCGGTGTGGAACCAGCCGCCGGCCCAGGCCTCGTGCGTGGCGGCCTCGTCCTTCAGGTAGCCCGAGAAGAAGTAGCGCTTCGGATTGGGCCCCGCGGAGCGCACCAGCAGTTCGCCCGGCGAGCCGTCGGCGACCTCGTGGCCCTCGTCGTCGACCAGGCGGATCTCGACGAAATCCTCGCGGCGGCCGAAGCAGCTGGTGCCCACATGGCGCGGTTCGTGGTTGGCCATGACGCAGGCGGCGGCACCGGTCTCGGTCATGGCCCAGGCCTCGACCAGCGGGAAGCCGAAGCGGGCCTCGAAGGGCGCGTGGTTCTTGCGGTCGACCCCGGCGCCGAAGCCCCAGCGGATGGCGTGCTCGCGGTCTGACGGCGCAGCGGGCGCGGCCAGCAGCATGGCCGGCATCACGCCGAGGTAGTGCGCGATGGTGGCCCGGCTGTCGCGCGCGCTCTGCAGCCAGCTCCTGGGATGGAAGCGGTCGAGCTGCACGAGGCAGCCGCCCGCGACCAGCACCACCATGGTCGAGAAGGCCATCGCGTTGACGTGGTTGAGYGGCAGCGGCGTGATGATGCGCTCGGCATCGGGCCGCACCTCGCACAGGTCGCCGAGCTCCGCGTACCACTGGCCGGCGCGCAGGAAGTAGGCATTGCTCAGCATGCAGCCCTTGGGCCGGCCCGTGGTGCCGGAGGTGTAGAGCAGCGCGCATTCGGTTTGGAGGTCGATGGCCTCGGCGGCACGCGGCGCCGGCGCGGCGGCCGCCGGGACCGCATCGAGGTCGTCGGGCCCCATGGTCGCGAAGGCGATGCCGGCTTCCGCCGCCGCGGCCTGCAGGTCGGCCGCGCGGCCGGGAAGAGTGACCGCAAGGCCGATCTCGCTGTGCCCGATCAGGTAGCTCAGTTCGGCCGAGCGCATCTCGGCGTTGATCGGCACCACGCTCGCGCCCAATGCGTTGAGCGCGAACCAGTGGAACAGGAAGGCCGGCCGATTCTCCAGCAGCAGGCCGACGCGGTGGCCATGGCCGTAGCCGGCCTTTGCATAGGCGGCGCGCAGGCGTTCCACTTCGGCCGCTGCCTGGCCCCAGCGGATCGCGCCTGCCGCGATGCCGTAGGCCCGGGCCGTGACCGACTCGGTGAACAGGAACTCGGCCTCGGGCGTGCGCCGGGCGCTGGCTGCGAAGGCATCGTGGACGGTGGCGTGCGGCATGGCGTCCCTAGATGAACAGCTGCACCGCGGGCAGCGCGGCGTCGCAATTGAGCAGGTTGACGCGCTTCTGCGTCATGCGCAGCGCGCCGTCCTGCAGCGTCAGGTGATGGAAGAAGGTGCCGACATAGAACTGGAGCTCATCGCCCCGCGATTCGGTGTAATGGAACTCGGTGCGCAGCACGAAGCGCCCGGCCTCGAGGTCGAATTCCTCGACCGTCGGGGTCTGCAGCAGATGATGGCAACGGCTCGGCGGCTGCTGCGAGAAGGCGCGCGGACTCTTGAGCCGCTCGATCCGCAGCTCGCGCAGCAGCTTGTCCTCGTACATGTGCGAGGTGTGGTTGAGCCCGTCTTCCTGGTCGGGCACCAGCGGCACCCAGTAGAAGGCATCGTCGGTGAAGAGCGCGTTCCACTCCTCGTAGCGTCTGGCATCGAGCAGGCGCACTTCGTTGACCACGAAGTCGATCAGGTCCTGGCGGGTCGGTTCGGCCGGCATCACATCGTCTCCGTCATGTAGCGCGCCCAGCTTCTGTACTGGTTCCGCATCGGCAATTCGCTGGTGCCGACCGTGGTGATCTCGCCGCCCGCCGTTTCCGACGGGTCGAAGTTGCGGTGCAGGCTGACCCATTCGTTGCCGCTCGCGTGCAGTCCGGCCTGGATGCCACGGTAGGCTTGCAGATCGTCGTGGCCGACCACCGAGAAGGGGGAGTTGATCAGCCGGTTGTACATGGTCGTGCGCTGCAGCAGCTCGGCCGGCGCGCCCTTGAGGCGGAAGGTCCAGCTCTCGACCAGCGTCTTGTCGACCGCGATCGGCCGCACCACGCGGATCGCCTGGATCGCGCCCTTGATCGTGAGGTTCGGGTAGTACACCGTGTTGTGCCGCGCCATCCCGAGGATCTGCGCGGTGCGCTCCTCGCCGTACCTGGCTTTCATCGCGTCGTCGTACGCCGGGATCGCCTTGTACTTGCTGTGGATGCTGAAGTTCACGCCCGTGAAGCTGTGGCCGTTGTCGTAGGTGCGAACGCCCATGTCCTCGAAGAACTTGTAGTCCGACATGAAGGGCACGAACTGCTCGATCGCCATCGGCTTGGGCTCGTCCTCGGGCTTGCCGGCCCACATGCTCTTGGCGGTGCCGGCCGACGACTCGTGCGCCACCATCGGGTGCATCGTGTCGTTGAGGTTCTCGACGAACATCTTCCAGTTGCACTGGTGCATGAAGCGCAGGCAGCCGCCGGCGATCTCGAGCTCGCCCTCGGGCGAGCGGTCGGCCATGTTGTCGATCGAGCTCAGCGAGTCGCCGAAGTAGGCCTCGAAGTCGGGGCCGACGTCGTTGATCTTGACGAAGATGAAGCCGCGATAGCTGCGCACGTTCCTGATCGTGGTCAGTCCCTTGGCCGATTCGCATTCGTGCAGCTGCGTGCCCTCGTAGCCGTTCTTGAGCGGGATCGAGAGCAGCGAGCCGTCGGTCTTGAAGGTCCAGGCGTGGTAGGGGCAGCGGAAGAACTTGCCGGTGTTGCCGCAGGGCGCGCTCACCAGCCGCGAGCCCTTGTGCGCGCAGCGGTTCATCATCGCGTGCACCGAGCCGTCGCTGTGGCGCACGATGATCAGCGGCCGGCCGGCGATCTCGGTGTGGAGGTAGTCGCCCGGCTTGGGCAGCTGGCTTTCGTGGCCGACGTAGTTCCAGGTGTTGGCGAAGAAGTGCTCCTGCTCCAGCTCGAACAGCTCGGCGCTGGTGTAGAGGTCGCGGTGCACGCGGTCGGGCTGCACCAGCGCGCGCACCGCTTCGGGGTTGCCTCTGTACTTGCTCATGATCCTCTCCAGTTCAGTTTTTCACCACGCTATCGATTTCTCGCGACGCATGAATCCGGCGCCGCAAAAGCCAGGGATACCGCGGAACCGGCTTCGCCGGGCCGCTGGTATCGCCCCCTTGAGGGGGAGGCGCCGCAGGCGCTTCGGGGGTGTTCATATGTCCAGCACCAGGCGCTGCCCCTTGGCGCGCGAGATGCAGATCTGCATGACATTGCCTTGCGCCTTCTCGCGCGCGGTCAGCACATAGTCGCGGTGGTCGATCTCGCCTTCCATCACGGGCGTCGCGCAGACGCCGCACTCGCCGCGCTTGCAATCGAACATCGGGTCGCAGCCGTGCGCGATCAGGCAGTCGAGGATGCTCTGGTCGGCCGGCACCGTGAAGCGCTGGCCGGACTGGGCCAGCTCGACCTCGAAGGCGTGGTCGCCCTCCTCCACCACCGGCGTCGTGAAGAGTTCGAAATGCACGCGGTCGTGGGTCCAGCCGCGGGCCTGGGTCTGCGCCAGCACGGCGTCGAGCATCAGCTTGGGCCCGCAGACGTAAAGCCGGTCGCCGGCCGGCATGCCGTCGAGCAAGGCGCCGATGTCGAAGGGGCCACCCTGCTCGGCATCGGCATGCAGGCGCAGGTCGTCGCCGAGCAGCGCCTCGAGTTCCGGCACGAAGGCCATCAGTTCGCGGCTGCGGCCTGCATAGTGCATGCGAACCGGCAGGCCCTCGGCGCGGCGGCGCGTTGCCATGCTGGCGAGCGGCGTCACGCCGATGCCGCCGGCCAGCAGCACGGTGCCGCCCGGTCCGGTGTGCAGCGGGAAGTCGTTCTTGGGCGCCTCGATCGTGAGCGCATCGCCTTCGCGCAGCCGCTCGTGCATGAAGCGCGAGCCGCCGCGGCCCTCGGCCTCCTTGCGCACCGCGATCACATACTCGCTCGGTGCGTCGGTGGCCTTCGCGTCGGCGGAGAAATTGATCAGCGAGTAGTGGCGCCAGTCGTGCGCGCCATCGGGCAGTTCGACGCGCACGCGGATGTGGGCGCCGGCGGCAAAGCCGGGCAGCGCGCCACCATCGTCCGATCGCAACCTGAAGGTCTTGATCAGCGGGTTCAGTTCGCGCGCCTCGGCGACGCGCAGTTGCAGGGTCAGGGGCTGGGCGGACATGGCAGGTCTTCCGTTGTTCAGGCGAGCGCGTGCCGGGCGAGCACGGCTTGCAGCTTGTTGCCGTGCTCGTCGGCCAGCGCGGCATCGCGCAACTCGCGCAGGGTGGCGGGTGCGATCGCGGCGCCGGCGCGCTGCACCGCCGCCATCACGGTGTCGTAGTTGCGCAGGCCGCGCTCGTGGGTGTCGCTGTAGCCCTTGACCAGCCGCTGGCACTGCGCGATCTCGATCGCGAGTTCGGGATGGCGCGGCGCGATCTCGGCGATGCGCGCGAGCCATTCCTCGATGCGCCGGTTCTCCTCGGCGTAGCGCAGGGTCGAGCGGCGCCAGCGCTTGCAGGCCGCCACCGCGCGCAGCATCAGGTAGCCGCGCAGCGAGCTGGTCTGGATCACACGGCCCTTTTGCGTGAAATGCTCGACCACCCGGCGCGGCAGGCGCGAATCCATCAGCCAGCGGCCGATGCCGGCCGGCAGCGTTTCGCAGATTTCCTGCAGCCGCGGGTGCATGTACTCGTTGATCGCCAGCACCTGGCCGTCCTGCACGCGCGCCTCGCCGCGCACGCGGTCGAAGCGGGATGCGCGCGTCTTGAGGGCCGCGACGCGGGCCGTGTCCTCGTAGGACATCCACAGGGCCAGGTGGCGCGCGGTCTCGCGCAGCAGGCGGCCGTCGCCGTCGCCCGTGGGCGTGGCAATGGCCGCGACGGCGGCCACGCGGTCGAGGTACAGGCCGGCATAGTCCAGGTCCTGGTAGTCGATCAGCCGGCGCACGCCTTCGAGCAGGAATTGCTGCGCCGACGACGGAAAGTCCTTCTGCACACGCTCGACCAGCGCCCGCACCGCGGGATGGCGCGGCTGCGGCGCCGGCAGGGCGGCTTCGGCCACGGCGGCCTCGGGTTCCGGGTCCCCCTGCGCGCGCAGGTAGGCGCCACCGAAGGCCTTGAGGCTGGGCTTGACGCCCACCCCGCCGCGCTCGATCGTGGCCTCGAACTGGGCCCGGGCGAAAGGCAGCACACCGGCGCCCGCGAGCGCGCCGAACAGCACCGCGCTGATCACGCTGCCCGAGGCCTCGGCGGCCTGCGCCATGTCGAAGCGGATGAAGCGCTTGGCGGCGCGCTCGGCATGCTTGAGAAGCTCGCTGCTGTCGACCCGGCCGTCGCCCAGCGCGCTCTTCTCGGCGATCGAGTAGACGCGGTGCGTCGAGGCGACCAGCGTGGTGCGGTCGCGCGTGACCAGCCCGCGCTGCACCGCGCGACCGGCCTCCATGAGTTCCGAGGCCAGCACCACGTCGACATCGCCGGGCAGCGGCATCAGCGCCAGCACCGGCCGGCCGCCATCGGCTTCGGCCTGCGCCTCGGGGTAGAGCTCGACGTAGTAGATGGTGGCGCCGGTGCGCTGGGCCACGCCCGGCACCGAGGTGGTCTGCGCCAGGTAGCCGTTGGACTCGCCCATGTCGACGATCCAGTCGGCCAGCACGCCGCCGCCCTCGCCGCCCATGGCCATGATCGCGATCTTGATCGGTTGTGTGCGCATCGTCGTCCGTTCAGAAGGCATAGGCTGCGCGGCGCTTGGCCTCGCCCTTTTGCAGCCAGCCGATGACCCGTGCGCGAAGGCTTTCGCGCAACAGGTCCCAGCGGCTCGGGTTGCTCACGATCTGCGCCTTGTAGAAGGACGGGCACAGCACCGCTGCATGCGAGACCTCGCCGCAGACGCCGCAGCCGACGCAGCTGTCGAGCACAGTCGCCACCGGGTCGCTGCGCAGCGGGTCGGGGTTCGGCTTGATCGACAGCGACGGGCAGCCCGACAGCCGGATGCAGGAGTGGTCGCCGGTGCAGGTGTCGGAATC
>NZ_JBFUCJ010000086.1:0-32997 GCF_056405295.1 Variovorax sp. P1_H2
GCACATAGGCGACCGGCAGTTCGCCCGCATGCAAGTCGGGGCGACCGACCGCGGCGGCGAGTTGCACGGCCGGATGTCGGTGCAGCGGTTCTTCGATGCTCGCAGGGTCTATGTTGTGGCCGCCCCGGATGATGAGTTCCTTCTTTCGGCCGGTCAGGTAGAAGTAGCCATCCACGTCCTGTCGGCCGAGGTCGCCGGTGTTCATCCAGCGCCGGCCGTCGTCCAAATCCAGCCAGAGCCCTTTGTCCTGATCGGGGTCGCGATAGCCGGCAAACACGTTGGGACCGTTGATCGCGAGCACGCCTGCCTCGCCGATCGCGCAGTCGCGCACGTAGGCCCCTGTGTCGTCCAGGATGACGGCTTTCATGGCCTGCAAGGGCACGCGCAGGCCGATCGACCCGGCGCGCCGCTCTCCCAGCGGAGGATTGCAGGTGCTGACGCAGGTCCCCTCGGTCAGCCCGTATCCCTCCAGGATCTTCAGCCCCGTCAACGCCTGGAAGGAGCGCATCAGTTCCACCGGCATCGGTGCGGCCCCGCAGAGCCCGTATTCCAGCGAACTGAGGTCGCGGCCCTGCGTCGGCTGCTGCATCAGCGCCGCATAGACCGTCGGAACGCCACTGAAGAAATTGATCCGGTGGTGCTCGACCATCTCCCAGAAGTGCTTGATGACACCATCGCCGCGATAGCCCGAGGGTGTGCCGATGATCACGTGTGCGCAGCGTGAGAAGGGCAGCAATCCAGTGACCAGGACACCGTTGACATGGAAAAGGGGCAGACCACAGAAGAGGGTCTTCCCCGCCGAGATGCCATCGCCGAGGAACTGGCCGGTGCTCCACGCGTTGGCGACCTCGTTCCCGTGGGTGCGCATCGCGATCTTGGGCGTGCCGGTGGTGCCGCCGGTGCAGAAATAGGACGACCGGTCGCCGGGGCGGATCACACGCCCGCTGACGAGGCGGTCCACCGGCTGTGAGCGCAGCCCTTGCGCGAAGTCGTGCACACTGAAGCGGCCCCTTGTCTCGCTCGGAGCCACGCCCGCGACCTCGGGGACCTGACCGGCCAGGTCGACCAGCACGACGTGTTCGAGGCTGCTGACACGGCCGAGCAGCGGCTGCAGCCTCGACCACAGGTCCATGCCGGCAACGGGTGCCAGCGTGATCAGCACCTTCGCTTCGCCAGCGGCGAGCAGCTCGACGATGGCTGCGGGCTCCAGCATGGGATTGATCGCGAACGCGATGCCGGCCGCCTGGCCGCCCCAGACCGCCAGATGCGTCTGCGGCAGATTGGGCAACGCGAAGGCGACCACATCGTCGGCGCCGACGCCCAGCGCGTGGAGGAAGTTGGCCGTGGCCGTGATGCGAGAGAACAGCGTCTCGTAGTTCCAGACTTCTGGCCGCGCATGATCTTCGACGCGCGGGAAGAACGACAGCGCCGGCGCGTCGGGGTGGGCGCGCGCCGCGGCGCTGATCATCTCGTAGGTGCTGTTCGGCAGGAGGCCGTCGTGCTCGCTTTCGAGAGCGAGCAGGTCTGCGATGGAGGCGATTCCGTTCATGCTTTTCACCAAATTGACATTGGCGTCACGGCAGGAGGACCGCTCGGCCGAATTGGCCGGCCGACACGTGGTCGAACGCGGCGATGGCGTTGTCGAAGGGCACGGCGATGCCGATCGGCAGCGCGAGTCCTCGGGCTCGAACGCCCTCGGCGATCGCCTCGAGGGCATCGCGGTCGGGCTTGAAGATGGTCCAGGCATAGCTGGCCTTTGGCGCGCGCGAAGCGACGATGGCGCGGACCCGGTTCCAGTCGCGGCGACTGGCCCACGCCCCGCCCAGCCATCCCAGCCGGTCGAAGTTCGCGAGCAAGGGGTGCACCGTGGTCGCCTGGCCCATGGCGCCCGCGCCGAGCCGGGACGCGAGGCGAGCATCGTCGTCCCAGTTCGCGAAGTTCAGCACCACGTCGAAATCCGAGGGCAGGGACTCGATGCAAGCAGGGCTATGCTCGACGGCCACCTGGGCACCGAGGTCCACGCCGGCCTGGCTTTGGCCTCTCCCGCAAATCGCGGTGATCTCGCTACCCCAGTGGCGAAGTACCTGAATGGCCAGCCGTCCCAGGCCACCGCTGGCGCCGTTGATCAGCACGCGGGCCCCCTGCGCGCTCGACGGAGTGATACCGGTCGAGCGCAGGGCGAGCCACATCGTGGTGAACGAATAGGGCAGCACCGCGAGCGCGGTCGGATCCGCGTCGTGCGGCGCGGACAGCAAGAGGTCTTGCGGCACGACGACATGCGACGCATGCGCGCCGCCCGCCCGGCCGGTACCGAGCAGACCGAACACGCGCTGCCCGCGCGAGAAGCGAGTCACACCGGCGCCGATGTCTTCGACAACGCCCGCCACGTCGTTGCCGAGCACGAGCGGAAAGCGCGCCGCGCCCTTGAGCCCCAGCAGGCGACGGCCGTAGCCGGCCGCGCGCTTCACGTCGATCGGGTTCACCGAGGTAGCCTGTACTCGTACCAGCACGTCGGCAGTGCCGGGATAGGGCAGCTCGACGCTGCGCACGGTCAGGCGCGCTGGCGCGGCGGCCTCGGTGCACACCAGTTCACGCCGCATGGTGGGCCCCCTGCATGGGGTCGGCCGAAATCGGCAATGTCGTCGTCGGCGCCGGCGCCGGCGCCGCCGCGGACGGCGCGACGAGTTCGAGCGCTCGCCGCAGCATCGCCTCGCCCTCGGCTGCCGGCCCTTCGGCCAGCACGCAGCGGTCGGGCCTGACGATCGCGACCCAGCCAAGCGGAACCCGGCGTGGCAGCAGGGCCTCGTCCAGCGCCTCCAGCCGCTGCGCCGGCGGCGCGAGATGCTGGGCCTGCGATCGCTGGCACCATTGCCACACCCGTCCGCCCGCCGCTTGCCAGCGCTGCAGCAGTTCAGCCGGCAGCCTGCCCGACAGGTCCACGCCAAAGCCGATCAGCGCCCATTGCAGTCCCAGCGCGTCGTCGCTGAGGACCGGCCCGCCGCCGATGGCTGGCCGAACCCAGCCTTGCGCCAGCATGGCCCCGGCACGCAGCCGCTCGCCGCCGCGCACGCGCCAGAACAGGCCCCGGTCGAAGGTGTTCTGCGGCTTGACCTTCAGGTCCTCGAACAGCGCGCGGCCAGCCGGCAGCAGGCGCATGAGGCTCATCAGCCCGTGCACGGTGAACGCCGCGGCGCGGCTCTGCGGCATCACGATGGCACCGAGCATGCGCGCCAGGCGGATGATCTTCCTGGCGTGGGGCCGTCGCTCGGTGTCGTAGCTGTCGAGCACGCCCTCGTTCGCACGTCCCTGCACGACCCAGGCGAGCTTCCAGGCCAGATTGGCCGCGTCGCGCAGCCCGGCGACCAGGCCCTGGCCGGCGAAGGGCGGCGTGACGTGCGCGGCGTCGCCGGCGAGGAAGCAGCGCCCTTTGGAGAAGCGCTTCGCCTCGCGCGCATGGAAGCGGTAGACCGCCGTGCGTTCGATCCGGATGCGCTGGCTGTCGCACCAAGGCGCGAGCAAGCGCCGCACCGACTCCGGCCGCTCCATCTCTTCCGGCCGTTCGCCGGGGCGGAGCATGAACTCCCAGCGCTGCCGTCCGCCGGGAGCCACCATGCGCGGCGTCGGGCGCCGTGGGTCGCAGGTGAACTCGACATGGTCGATCGGGTCCGGCACGTCGAGCGCATCGACGATCAGCCAGTCCTGGTGGAAGCTGCGGCCTTCGAAGTCCAGACCCAGCGTACGCCGCACCAGAGAATTCGCGCCGTCGGTGCCCACCAGGTAGCGCGCACGCACATAGGTCTCATTGCCGACCGCGTCCTCCAGCCGTGCCTGGATGAACCGGCCATCGTCCACGAAGGCCGCGAGCTCGCTGCCGAGCCGCACCTCGATGCCCGGGTATTGCGCGAGCTTCTCGCGCAGCAGGCGCTCGAGCTCGGGCTGGTAGAAGGTGACGAGCGCCGGGTGGCCGTCGATGATGCCGGCGCTGTTGATGCGGGCGAAGCGGCCAAACAGCGGGGACCGGTACTGCACCTGCGGGATGGCGACGGTCTCGAACTCGCCGTCGCGCACACCAGCCAGCTGAAGTATGCGCAGCGCCTCGTTGTCGAGCGCGATCGCGCGCGGCTTCTCGAAGATGGTGGTCGCCTTGTCGATGGCCAGCACGCGCACGCCGTAGCGGCCGAGCAGATTCGCCAGCGCCGCGCCGACCGGGCCGAGGCCGACCAGCAGGATGTCGGTGTCGATCCGCGGCACCGTGGGATGGGAGGATTGCGTGTTCATGGCGCGGTGATGGCGGTGGTCTGTTCACCGAGGTCGATGGCGCCGTCGTCGGTGCGGATCGACGCGCTGATCTGGTCGCCCGGGCGCAGGTAGGCAGGGTTGGCGCGCCCCTTGCGGACGAACATCCGCCACTTGCCGGCGTCGCTGAGCAGATGCCTGGCAACGAACATCGCGGCCTTGCCGGGCGCGCGCGCGGCGCAGCCCGCCGGCGTGCCGGTGGCGATCAGGTCGCCGGGGAGCAGGTCCTGCAGCGCCGCAAGTTCGGTGAGCGTGGCCGCGGGGCCGTGGATCATTTCGGCGCAGTAGGCGTCCTGCCGCGTCTGGCCGTTGACCGCCAGGCGCATGCGCAGCGCGGGCCAGCGCGCCCATTCCTGCGGCGTCAGCAGCACCAGTCCGGGTCCGACCGGGCCGAAGCCTCGATAGCTCTTGCCCTTGTAGAACTGGCCCTGCGGCAATTGAACGTCACGTGCCGAAAGGTCATTGACGATCGTCACCCCCGCCAGCCACTGCGGCAGGTCGTCGGGGTCGATCTGGGTGCCGGCCGGCACCGGCCTGCGCAACACCAGGCCGAGCTCGATCTCGTAGTCGAGCAACTGCACATGCGCGGGGCGGACCACCGGCGCATCGGCCGCCGTGATGCTGGATGGTGCCTTGGTGAAGATCGTGTTGAAGGGGAAGTCTTCGATGCGCAGGCCTGATTCGGCGATGTGGCTGCGATAGTTGACACCCTGGCAGATGAACTGCTGGTGACGGGTCACCGGCGGCAGAAGCCGGACGCGCTCGAGCGGCACCACGGCCTGTGCCGCCTCGGTGGCCCACAGCAACTCCCAGTGGTCGGAGAGCAGCTCGCCGGTGCTGGGCACATCGACCTGCAGGGGCGCGATGAGGCGCTCGAATTGAACGCCCCATCGGGGCGTGCCGCCTTCGGCGTAACGAATGATCGTGCGTGACATGGGTATGGTTGGAGGAGAGTTAGAGCCAAGGGCGCGCGGGCGCATCGAGTGCCGCGCTCATGAGGTTCAGTCGCTGCGGCGTGATGGCCTTGCGACGCACGAGCTTCAGCACGTGCAGAAGGGTTCGCAGGTTCTTTCTCGGCTTCATCGAGGCGGGTGCGTCGGCGCCCCAGGCCCAGATGCCGCCGAATTCGAGCGGCGAGTAGGCGGTCTCGAAGTCCGCGGTGAAGACGTCGCTATCCGTGTAATGCTCGTACTCGAAGCCGTCAGGATCGAACCAGTAGTCGAAGAGCTGGCTGCCGAGCAGGTGGCGGCCGATGCCCCACATGTGCCGGTGCCCCTGGGCGCTCAGCACCTGCTGGCCCTGTCCCAGCGCATCCAGGTCCAGAACCTCGTAGGCGCTGTGCTCGAGCTTCTCCTCGATGCCGCCGACGATCACCAGCGTGTGGTGATCGGCCGGCTGATTGCCCAGGTCGAGGCGGCAGAAGGCAAGACTGGGACTGCCGTCGGCGAGGTACTGCACGTCGGTGGGAATAGCCCCGAGCACGCGCAGGTACCACTCGGCCATGCGTGCAAAGTCCACCGTTTGCAGGACCACGTGGCCGAGCCGCACCACGCGCGCGGGCTCGATGGGCGTGCGCACCGTGCGATTCACCCGGGGCGTGTCTTGTGCCGTGTTCGTGCTCGGCGTGACGGCCTCGCGCAGCGGCAGCGGCCCGAGACGCCGCTGATCCTGCAGCAGCCAGACGCTGCGGCCGCTGGGGTCGAACAGCTCCACGCCGCGGCCGCCCGAGGGCAGGCGGTCGAGCGGCAGCCAGCGCGCCCCCATCTGCTCCACGTAGCGGCACAGATCCGTGTCGGCCGACATCAGGAACGCGGGGCCGATGAAACGATCCTGCCGGCCGGCTTCCGCGATCGCAATGCAGGGCGCGGTCCCCGCACCTCGGGCCACCAGACGCTCCGGTGTGGCGCTGACGATATGAAAGCCGAAGTCGCGCCAGAAGCGTTCGGTCGGCGCCAGCCGGCGCTTTTCCCAGCGCAGGAAGGCCAGTTGGATGGCGCGCCCGAGGGCGGGCGGCCGGGGCAGTCGTTGGACATCGGCGGGCAGTCGGCTTTCGGGTGTCGACTCGGGCTGCCGAAGCACGGCGGTGATGCTAGTCACGGGTGGGGCTCCCTTCAGAACGTGTAGTGGTGGCCGAGCAGGAACCTTCGATCGAGTGGAGGTGGTGCCGACAAGTGAATATTCATAATAACAAATGTGTCATCATGACAATACTGTCGTTTATACTTAGTCAAGCTCTGGGCACAATCCATCCATGCAAACGCAAGACCACCGCCAGCGAGTCGCAGCCGAGCGCCGCGACCGCATGCGTGCCCGCCTGCTCGCCAGTGCGATGAAGCTCGTCGCGGAAAAGGGTCCGGCGGCGACGTCGATCGACGATGTGATCTCGGCCGCCGAGGTGTCGCGGGGCACGTTCTACAAGTACTTCCCGTCGCCCGACGCGCTGGTGCGCGAGCTCGCCATCGAGATCGCCAATGAGCTGATCGGAATGGCCGAGCCCGTGGTGCGCAGCTACGCCGATCCGGCTGAGCGCGTGTCGAGTGGCATTCGCCTGGTGTCCAGGCTCGCCATCGACCACCCGCTGGCCGCCGCATTCCTGGTCCGCCTCGGATGGCCAGACGCACGAGGCCCGAACATCGTGCTCGAGTTCGTGGAGCGGGACCTGATCGAGGGCATCCGGCAGGGTCGGTTCACGCCCATGCCGATCGCATTGGCCCTCAACATCGTGACGGGTGCCGTCCTTGGCGCGACGCATCGCATGCTCGAGCCGGGTTGCGAGAGCGACTTCGCCGAACAGAGCGCCGCCGCCGCGCTGCGCGGACTGGGCCTGGAGGCGAAGAGCGCCCAGCGCATCGCCAACAGCCCGTTGAAGCCGGTCGAGGTTCTTTCGGCGCGTTTGCTCACCGAGACCTCGGAGATCCCGGCGCCAGACGTTGTCAAGACGACCCGGCACGTGGTCGGGCGTCGAAAGGTCGCTTGAGACTCGCTGGCCTCGGGCAACGACGTGACTTGAGTCACCGGCCCATCGATAATTCGTTCCCGACCTCTCGCACGACGCACGTGGCTCACCCGGTGTCCATCTTGAATCCCGTTCGGATCAGCTTCGACGCGTTCGATCTCGACGAGGCGAACGCCTGCCTGCTGCGCAACGGAAAGGCCGTCGCGCTCGCGCCCACGCCCTTCAACCTGCTGTGCGCGCTGGCGCGCCAGCCGGGCGCGCTGCTGACGAAGGACGCGCTGCTCGATGCGGTGTGGGGCCACCAGTTCGTCAGCGAATCGGTGCTCAAGACCGCCATCAGCGACCTGCGCACGGTGCTCGGCGACAACCCGCGCGAGCCGCGCTTCATCGAGACCGTGTCGCGGCGCGGCTATCGCTTCATCGCGGTGCCGGCGGCCGCGCGCCCGGCACCGCATCTCGCCGCGACGCCGGTGGCGACGGGCCCGCGGCCGTCGCCGTCGTTCATCGGCCGCGCGGACGCGAGCGCCCGGCTGCAGCAGGGGTGGGATCAGGCCTGCAGCGGGGAGCGCGCGGTGGTCTGGGTCGCCGGCGAACCGGGCATCGGCAAGACCACACTGATCGAACACTTCGTGGCCAGTCTCGGCGGCATCGCCTGCGCGCGCGGGCAGTGCGTGGAGCACTACGGCACCGGCGAGCCATACCTGCCGGTGCTGGAAGCGCTGGCCGAGCTGTGCCGCGGCGACCGCACGCTGCCGGCACTGCTGCGCAGCGTGGCGCCGACCTGGCTGCTTCAGTTGCCGTGGCTGAGCACCTCAGAAGAACGCGACGCGCTGCGGCGCGAGTTGGCCGGCGTGGGCCCGGACCGCATGCTGCGCGAGATGGCCGAGCTGCTCGACCGCTACACCGAGCAGCGTCCGCTGCTGCTGGTGACGGAAGACCTGCAATGGAGCGATCGGGCGACCATCCAGCTGATCGACTACGTCGCGCGGCGCCGCGGGCGCGCGCGCCTGATGTGGTTGTCGAGCTTCCGGCTGGCCGAGGTGATCGCACAGGACCACCCGCTCAACCCGCTGCGTCACGAGCTGCGTCAGCACCGGTTGTGCCAGGAGGTGGTGCTCGATCCGTTCTCGGAGACCGAGGTCGCCGACTGCATCGCGCAACGCTCGGCCTCGCTCGCGCGCGACGAGGCATTCGTGCGTGCGCTGCACGAGCGCACGGACGGCGTGCCGCTGTTTGTCTCCTCGGTCGTCACCGAGGTGATGGAACGCACGACGGACGACGCGGCGGTGGAGGCTCGGCTCGCGGCGATGGCCGTGCCGGAAAACCTGGCGGCCATCATCGACCACTACATCGCCAGGCTGGGCAGCGAGCCGCGCGCCCTGCTCTCGGCGGCGGCCGTCTGCGGCGTGGAGTTCCGTGTCGACACGCTGGCGCTCGCCCTGGAGCGCGACGTCGCATCGGTGGCCCATGCCTGCGAGGACCTGGTGCGCGAGCACGTGTGGCTCACCGCGCCGCGCGCAGGTAGAGGCGACGAAACGGCCGAGCTGCCCTACGCGTTCCGGCATGCGCTGTTCCGCCAGGTGCTGTACGACCGCACGGCGTCCTCGGCCCGCACGCACCTGCACCGCAAGGTCGGCGCGGCGCTCGAACGGGAGCGTTCGGCCGGCGTGCCGGTGGCCGCCGCCGAATTGGCCATGCACTTCGACCGCGGGCGGCAGCCGATGACCGCACTGCGCTACTACGCCGAGGCGGCGGAAGCTGCGCTGCTGCACTTGAGCCCGGCCTCGTGCACCAGCCTCACCGAGCGCGCCTCGGCCCTGCTCCAGCAGGCACCGGAGGGGGAAGAGCGCAACGCGCTCGAGATCGTGGTCGCGACGCTGCACGGCGTAGCGGCCTTTCAATCGCTCGGCGTCGGCAGCGACACGAGAAACGCCTTCGAACGCGCGTACGCGCTACTGCAGGGCCTGCCCGAGCACGCGATGCGCGGGCGGCTGCTGCACGGCTTCGGCTACGTGCTGAGCCTGCGCGGCGAATATGCGCAGGCGCTGGTGGTGGCGCAGCGCGCCGAGGCGCTCGCGTCCGGATCGAACGATCCGGTGCTGATGCTGGCCGCGTGCATTGTGCATGGCGAGGTGCATCAGCTGCAGGGCCGGCCGCAGGCGGCGCTCGACTGGATCGAGCGCGGGCTCGCCATCGCCGAGCCGCTCGACCTCGCGGCCGGGGAGATCTTTGTCGCCGATCCGCAGGTGACGCTGCTTGGGATGCTGGCCATCGAGTTTGTGCATCGTGGCCTGGTCGAGCAGGCCCGGATGCATGTGCAACGCTCGCACGACCGCGCGCGCGCGCTGCGACAGCCGATGACACAGCTTGTCGCCACCTGGCACGAGGCGCTGCTCGAGGTGCGCCTGGGCAACGCCGAACGGGTTGCGGCTCTGGCCGACGAAATGCAGGCGCTGGTCGATGAGTTCTCCCTGGCGCAGGGCCGGACGGCGTGCCGCTGGTACCGAGGTTGGGCAGAGGCCTTGAACGGTGCGCCGCTCGAGGGCCATCGCCGGATCCGCGAGGCCTGCGAAGAGAACGCCCGGCTCGGCATGCGCTCCGGCGCCAGCGAGGTGTTGGGCTATGCGGCGCAGGCCCTGCTGCTGGCCGGCGATCGGGATGCGGCGCAAGCCCAGCTCCGGGAAGCCCTGCAGGTCGCGGACGAACTGGCCGAGCGGGTGTACTTGCCGCAGCTGTGGCTGCTGGAGGCGGCGATCGCACGTGCGCAAGGCCGGGCCGACGCCGGTGGCGCCTCGGTCCGGCGCGCGCTCGAGGAGGCGCGGGCACAGGAAGCGCCCTGGCTCGAGCTGCTCGCGCTCGTCGAACTGTGCGAGCACCACGAGGCGACGGCCGCGGAGCGGGGCGCCCTCGCCGCGCTCGTCGACCGGTTGCCCGAAGCCGGCGACACCGTGCCGGTGCGGCGTGCGCGTTCAATCCTGCAGGCCTTGAAGCCGGCCTGACACCGGGATCGATCAAGCGGTAGTGGCCAGCGGCGGCAACTCCGAACGCGCGAGCGTTCGCGCTTCCTCGCGATCGACACCCAGCGCAGTGAGAAGCAGCTCGGCGGTGTCGGAGCCGATCTCGCGCCAGGTGCCGTGGCCGTCGAGCACCGGCAGCATCGCCGCCAGCCACGTTCGAGCTGTCGTGCCGCGACACGATCGTCAGGAGGCGAGGGCGGTCGCCGACGGCGCTCATGGCCTCGATCGCATTCACGATCAGATTGAGGAGTACCTGCTGCAGCTGGATCCGGTCGCCCGGCACACGCGGCAGCGTCCGCTCGAGCTTCGTCCGCAGCGCGATGCCGTGGCTGCGCGACTCGTGCTCCGTCAGCACGAGCACTTCCAGGAGTTCCTGGTTGATGTCCAGGATGTCCTTGCGCACCACTTGGCGCTTGGTCAGCGCGCGGATGCGTGCGATGACGTCGCGCGCGCGCTTGCCGTCGGCCGCGATGTTGTCGAGCGCCGCCCGCGCTTCCGCGATGTCAGGCGGCTCGGCGGCGAGCCAGCGCGCGCACGCGCCGGCGCTGGTGATCATTCCCCCCAGGGGCTGGCTCACCTCATGGGCGATCGAGGAGGTCAGCTCGCCCAGCGTTGTCAGCCGCGACACGTGTGCGAGTTCGGCGCGAGCCGTCTGCAGCGCATGGTCTTGCTGCCGCTGCCTCTCCTGCGCGAGCTTGCGCTCGGTGATGTCGCGGGCCAGCGCCAGGTAGAACATGCGGTCTCCCTGACGGAACATGCCGCTGCGGATCTCGACAGGGAACACGCTCCCGTCGCGGCGACGATGCTGGGTCTCGAACGTGATCGTCTCGCCGGCGCCGGCCCGCTCCGCGAGCCGCGAAATGGACTGCTCGTCGAGCGCCGCATCGAAGTCGCGGGGCTGCATGCCGATCAGCTCCTCGCGGGCGTAACCGAGACCTTCGCACGCCTGGCGGTTCACGTCGATCACGGTCCGCTGGTCGTCGAAGAGGAAGAAGGCGTCCGTTGCGCGGTCGACGAAGGTGCGAAAGCGCGCCTCGCTCGCGCGCAGTTCCTCCTCGGCCCGCCACAGGTCCGTGATGTCCTGCATCACGCCGAACTGGCGATCCGGGCGGGTGGATTCATCCCACGTCACGTCACCCTGGCTGTGGACCATGCGCAGCGTGCCGTCGGGGCGCACCACGCGGTACTCCACGTCGTAGCGAGGACCGCCCCGCAAGGCAGCCTCGCTGGCTGCGGCGGCCTTGGCCCGGTCGTCCGGATGGATGAGGCTCAGCCAGCGTCCATGCCATTGCGGCAGGTCGACGGGCTCCACGCCGAAGATGCGGCTGGCCTCGTCCGACAGAGAGACATGCCCCGTGCGGAAGTCGCGCTCCCACCACCCGACATGTGCGATGCGCTGCGCCGCTTCGAGCCTGCGCTCGCTTTCACGGAGGTTACCTATTGCCAGGAAGCTGCTCAGGGCATTGACGAGACGCCCGCAGATCTCCCGGAACAAGCGCTGTTCGTCGTCGGTCCACGTGCGCGCCTGGGAGCACTGGTGCAGGCAGAAGAGATAGGGGTGATCGCCCTTGGGATGAAGCGCCATGGCCATGTGCGAGCGGATCGCGTAGCGATCTGCCAATGGTGCCGGCAGCGTCAGCACGGCATCGCTCGAGGACTGCGCGGCGGTGAAGAGGGCCGCCAAGTCGGCATCGCTGGCGATCCGTCCATGAGGCCAGGCCTGCCGGGCACGGCGGCCGCGCGCGCTCCATGTCGGCACGCCACGTCGCGAGCTGGCGATCGCAGGGATGGACGAGCCACGCACGGTCACAGGCGAAGATGTCGATGGCCGCATCCAGTACGTCGCTGAGCATCCTTTCGAGGTCTTGGCTTCCCTGGATGGCGCGGCCGATACGGTCCATAGACTGCAGAAACTCCAGGTGTGCCCGGTGCTGCGCCTCAGCGCGCTTGCGCTCCGTGACGTCACGCCCGACACCCCGGTAACCCAGGAAGCGACCGTCTCCGTCGAAGACCGGGAACCCGGAGACGGACACATACCGCCTCCCGCCGCCGGCCGTCGGGCGGGAAAGCTCGAAATCGCGGAACGGCAGATGCGCGGCAAGCGTCGCACGGTGCCGGCGCCACTCCTCCTCGTCCGGCTCGAGGTAGGGCACTTCCCAGCGGGTCTTGCCGAGTTCGGAGCCCGGTGCGGGCGCGTTGAAGACCGTGGGGGCGAAATCCTGCCGCGTGAAGCGGTGCTCGGCGTCGGTCTCCCAGTACACGTCGAAGGACAGTTGCACCAGCGTTCGGAAGCGCTCCTCGCTTGCGTGGAGCGCCTGCTCCAGGCGCTTGCGCTCGACGTTGTCCCGGGCAGGGGACTCCTGCGACACGCGCTTGCTCTTCATGCATAACCTCCTAAGCAGGACGGTAAGGGGCGCATCCCCTGCAAAGGCTGATTCTCGCGGGGTTTCGAGTGGCGGTGTGCCCGCGCCTATCAAGGAAATCCCGACAAAACGGGCACAGATTGGCGACCTTTACCAGGCGATAGCGAGGCGTCTCTTGCCGACACTTCCGAGGTATTTGCTTTGACGCAACTCGATGTGCCTGAGTCGATCGCCATCGGTTCTCACGACATCGACCCTAGGGTCAAGGATATGTTCCTCCGCCGTTGTTTTATTCATACGACAGCTTTCGGGATATCGATGAATTGACCGCTCAATGTCCCTCGTTTGACACGCGCTCAATGGACTGAGACATAGAGTTCGATGGCCGAGTTCTTGAAAACAGGGGGAGAAGTCGACGTGCCAATGAAACTCCTCACGCGGCTCTGTGCAGCTGAGGTACCAATCCAAGTTTTCGACCAGGACGAGATCGAGAAGCTGTCAGTACTAAGGTCTGCGGCCTTGGTGGAAGCAGAGATCCCTCCGGTGCTTGTGAAGGATGGAGGTTGCCGGTACATGGGACCTGCGATCCTTCGGAAGGTGACCGATGAAGGTCACGCTGCAGCAAGGACGCACGAGCGAAGGGAGTCCGCGGATTAGAACTGGAGCCGGCGAAATTCCTTCTCCACTAAGACTCCCGTTGGGGGTCCTCTCCCTGCGCATTTCGAAAAAAGTAACTCCTCCAATGTCTAAACTTGACTTGCCCGCACAGGCGACCGCGGTACGTAGCATGCTTGCCACCCATGGGATTCGCCGCGCGCTGGCAATTCTCAATGGCAGAACGCAGTATCGATATACGGCCATCTACAAGTTGAGCGGCGATTCGTTGCGGGCAGAGCACGTCTTCGACCGTTTGTCTGAATACCGCACCTGGCTGAAAGCGGTTCCTCTAGAGAAGAGCTTTTGCCAGCACGCGATCGAGATGGGCGAGTTTGCGACAAGCCACGTCTCCAAGGACAAGTCCCTCGTCAGCTACCGCCCCTTTGTGGGGATGGTCGAGTCGTACTATGGGCGGCTGCTGACACGTGATTCCGGAACACCCTACGGCACGTTCATCCATTTCGATCTGGAGCCGCGCAGCATCGATGCGGAGGAAGTCGAGCTTCTTCAACAAGTGATGCCGTACTTTCTCGAGTATCTCGAGTGAGTCGGTTCGAGCGAGCAAGCGGCGAGCCGCCGGAGATCGCCTCCGATCGGGCATCGCGCCGCGCTGACGGGCTGGCTCTGCGCGTGCCTCCGCGCTCAGCGTCCATCGCCTGGTAGTCGCAACGCAGGGCCGCCCTCGCGCACCCGCTGCTCCCAAGGCTCCAGGGCCAGGGTGAGCAGCACCGGGCCGATCACCAGCCCGGCCAGGCCCAGCACGCCGAAGCCGCCGATGCAACCCATCAACACCCAGACGAACGGCAGCTGCATCCCGCTTCGCGCCACCATGGGCCGCACCAGCTTGTCGCCGCACAGCAGGACCGCGCAGCCCAGCAGCAGCGACAACAGTGCCGTCGTGGGCGCTTCCTTCAGCGCCAGTTGCACCGCCATCGCGGCCACTGCCCCGTAGCCCAGGAACGGCACGGCGGCCAGCGAACCCGTGATCGCGGCCCAGAGCAGCGCGCGCGGTGCACCGGCGATTCCGTACGCCAGTGCGGTCGCGAGGCCGTCGAACAAGGCCACGGCCACCATGCTGTTCACCGAGGCGCGCACCGCGCGCGTGGCGATCTCCACATACCTTTCGGCCCGGTCGCCGACGGCCTCACGCAGCCCGCGGGTCAACTCGCGCTTCAGCGACGCGCCTTCCTGGTAGAGGAAAGCCAGCTGCAGAATCGCGAACGCGACGATCAGCGCATGCCGGGCCGTGAACTGTCCGAGCGCCTGCGCCCAGCCGAGAAGTGCGGAGGGATCGGCGCGTTGCGTCAGCACCAGCAGCGCACCCGGATGGACGAGCTGGCTTTGCCAGCGTGCGGCCAGCCAGGGCCCCACGACGGGGGCGTTCGCCAGCCATTCGGGCACCCCAAACCCCCGGCTGTCGGCGGCCGCGAGGCCCAGCAGCAAAGCGTGCGCCTCGCTCAGCAGCGCCCAGCAGGCGAAGAGCATCGGTGCCAGCACGAACACCGTGATCGCGCCGGTGAATATCGCAGCGCCCGCGCTCTTGCCGATGCGGCTCGGCAAGCGCTCCCTGAAGGAGGCATAGAGCGGCCAGCTCGCGATCGCGGTCACGCAGGCCGCCAGCAGGGCCTCGATGAAGTCGTGCACGACCCAGATGGACAGGACGACGATGGCGGCGGCAAGCAGCCGCCCGGGTGTGAGCTTGAGATTCATGTGCCGGGCCCCGCGGGGGCGGGCGGTAGTGGTAGTTATGGGCGGTGATGCTAGAGACGCCAGCCGGCGGAGTCGTCAGCGACAGGTCGGGATTGCGTCGCGTCTGCATGCGAGCGCAGTCTCGACCGTTCGTCGACCTTTCGCTGACGACTCGACCCGAGGATGGGCCTACGCTGACGCCGAACTTCTCCCATCCACAAGCTGCCATGGTGCTGAACCCTGAATCCAAATACCCGAACCGCCGGGCCTACGTGTTGAAACTGCGCAGCGACGCCACCCCCGAGGCGTTCGCGGGCCGCCTCGAAAACCTTGTCACCGGGCGCCAACTCGAATTTGCGAGCGCCCGCGAGTTGCTGCGTTCCATCGCCAGCGAGCTCGAGGCCGGGGCCACCGAGCGCCCGGCCGACGACTCGGCCGAATGAGCGCCGCGCCGGGCCGTCCGGCGACCGCGCGCATGGCGACCGAACGCCGACGCAACGCTGACGACTTCGAGCGCATCGCGCCCTACGCTCACACCCTCGAATCCACACGAGTCCACTCCGATGCCACTTCCATCAGCCCTTTCGCCATCCCACAAGGCCAAGCAGAAGCCCCCCCCGCCGGCCCAGCGGCCGGCCGGTCTCTTCGTCGCGGCAGCGCTGGCCGCAGCGATCGCCCTGGTGTCCACCGGCTGTTCCACGCCGGCCGCCCATCCGGCTGTCGACGTGCCGGCGCAGTTCGCCGCGAGCACGCCCTCCGACGTCGAGCCGGAGGCCGCCTGGTGGGAAACTTTTCACGACCCGGTGTTGACCGACCTGGTGCGGCGTGCCGAGCGAGAGAACCGCGACGTCAAGATCGCCGCCGAGCGCTTGCGGGCCGCGCGTTCTGGCGTGACGGTCAGCCGATCCTTCCTGATGCCCAGCGTCAGCGCCGTCGGCTCGGGGATCGATCGCAGCAGCGGCTACGGCGACGCCGTGAAGAAGTTGCAGCCGGACACCAAGACCGGTAGTGCCGGCCTCGACGTCGCGTGGGAAATCGACCTCAGCGGTCGCCTGCGTGCGGGCGCGGCCGCGGCCGCGGCGGACGCGCTGGCGGTGGAAGACGGCTTGCGCGGCGTGCGCCTGCTGGTGATGACCGACGTCGCCAGCAACTACTTCACGCTGGTGGGCGCGATGCGCCAGCTCGACACCCTGCGCGCGATCTCCGCGGCCCGTGACGAGACCCTGCGCCTGGTGAAGGCGCGCCAGCGCGCCGGCCTCGCGACTTCGTTCGACGTGGAGCGCGGGCAGACCGAGGCCGAGACTGCGCGCGCACAGATCCCTCCGCTGGAGACGATTGCGGCAGTCTCGCGACATCGCATTGCCGTGCTGATCGGCGACCAGGCCTTCAATGCCGCGCAGGTCGAGCCTTGGCGCGGCGAGGTGGTCCTGCCCCAGGCCCAGCCGGGACAGCCTGCCGCGCTGCTGCAGCGCCGGCCCGATGTGCTCGCCCTGATGGCCCAGCTGGATGCGGCCAACGCGCGTCGCCAGCAGGCCGCAGCCGAATGGTTTCCGCGGCTCTTTCTCGACGCGTCGTTCGGCCGTCAGAACGTGGAGTTGAACGGCATCGGCCTGGGCGCCGCCCGCTACACCAACGTGGCGGCCCTGCTCGCGATGCCGATCTTCAACGCGGGGCGCACGCGTGCGACCAATGAAATCGCCGAGAGCGGCCAGCGCGAAGCGCTGCTGCGCGCCGAGGATGGCATGGTGCGTGCGCTGGAGGACGTGGAGAACGCCCTGGTCGCGCTCTCCTCGGAACGGCAGCGCTCGCAGTCGTTGCAGACAGCCGCCGCTTCCGCGGAATCGGCCCTCGGCCGCGCCCAGTCGCTCTACGACCGCGGCCAGATCGACCTGCTGCCGCTGCTGGATGCGCAGCGCTCGCGCCTGGCGGTGCGGCTGAGCGCCAACGACAGCGACACGCAGCTGCTGCTCGACAGCGTGCAGCTCTACAAGGCGCTGGGCGGGGGCTGGCAGGTGTTCGAGCCTGCCGCCCAGCCCGCAGCGCAAACCACCTCCTCCGCCGCCGGTGCCACCCAGGCGTCGCATTCCTGAAACCCGTCGCCTTCAACGAGGTACTGTCTTGAAGAACTCTCTTGCCGCGGTCATCGCCTTGCCGATCGCCGCGATGCTCTCCGCATGCAGCCCGGACAAGCCGCCCATCGAGGCGCCTCGGCCGGTGCGCATCTCCGAGATCCGCTACGACGCCGCCCGCGAAGCCAACCGCTACGCAGGCACCGTGCAATCCCGCTACGAAGTCGACCAGGCCTTCCGCGTGGGCGGCAAGGTCGCCCAGCGCAAGGTCGATGTCGGCCAGTTCGTGCACGAAGGCGACATCCTCGCGGTGCTGGACGACAGCGACTACCGACTGGCCGAGGAGGCCGCGCGGCAGCAATGGTCGGCTGCCGTCACGCAGGCCCGCCAGGCCGAATCGGATCGCAAGCGCCTGGGTTCGCTGAAGGCCGACGGCTCGGTCAGCGTGGCCGACGACGAGCACGCCCACAGCGGCTCGGAGACGGCGCAGGCGGCCCAAGAGGCGCAGGCGCGCCAGCTCGAGCTCGCGCGCAACCGCCTGAAGTACACCACGCTGCGCGCCTCGCGCAGCGGGGTGGTCACCGCGGTGCGCTTCGAAGCGGGCCAGGTGGTCGCCGAAGGACTGCCGATGGTCGCGATCGCCGACCCCGGCACGCCGGAAATCGTCATCGACGTGCCCGAGGACCAGCTGGCGACGTTCAAGGCGGCGCGCTTCAAGGCCTCGCTGGCGAGCGCGCCGGCCGACTTCTTCGAGGTCTCGCTGCGCGAGATGTCGCCGCAGGCCGCCGCGCAGACACGCACCTATCGCGCCCGGCTGAAGCCGGCTGGCGCTCGGCCCCTGCCGCTGGGCGCGACGGCCACGCTGGTGACCGACCGGGCGATGTCGGAGACGCCGCTGGCGTCCCTCCCGGCCAGCGCGCTCACGCAAGTCAGCGGCCAGCCTGCGGTGTGGGTGGTCAAGCACGCCGCCAAGGAGCCGGTGGGCAGCGTCGAACTCTTGCGCGTGACGGTGCACGGCTACCGCAACGACGAGGTGCTGGTGTCCGGCCCGCCGGCCGGCGAGCAGGTCGTCACCGCGGGGGTGCAGAAGATGGCGCCCGGATTGAAGGTCGCGCTGCCCGGCGCGGCGCTGGCTGAAGCCAAGCTCACGCAGCTCGACACGACGCAGCAGGCCGCCCGATGAAAAGCTTCAACCTCACCGAATGGGCGCTCGGGCATCGCGCCGTGGTGCTCTTCCTGATCATCGTGGTCTCGATCGCGGGCGTCTTCAGCTTCTCGAAGCTCGGCCAGCTCGAGGACCCCAAGTTCTCCGTGCCGTCGATGACGGCGACCGTGATCTGGCCCGGCGCGAGCGCACAGCAGATCCAGGACGAACTCCTGAACCGCATCGAGAAGAAGTTCGAGCAGCTCGACCACTTCGAGAAGGTCGTCACCTTTGCGCGCCAGGGCTACGGCGGCATGACGATCACCGTGAAGGGCGGCACCTCGCACAAGGACCAGCAGGAAGCCTGGTACCAGGCGCGCAAGAAGTTCTCCGACCTCAAGCTCGAACTGCCCGACGGCGTCGTCGGCCCGATCTTCAACGACGAGTTCGGCGACGTCTACTCCCTGCTCTACGCCGTCAAGGGTGACGGCATCGGGCACGCGGAGCTGTCGGACATCTCCGAGGACATCAAGCGCCGCCTGCTCAAGGCGCCCTACGTGAAAAAGGTCGACCTCCTGGGCAAGCAGGACCAGAAGGTGTACGTGGAGTTCTCCAACCAGCGCCTGGCCACGCTCGGCATCACGCCGCTCGCGATCGCCGAGAGCCTGAAGAGCCAGAACGCCATGATGCCCGGCGGCTCCATCGACACGAAGGACGACCGCGTGTTCGTGCGCGTGAGCGGCCAGTTCACGAATCTGGACGACATCCGCAACGTGCCGGTCTCCGCGGGGGGCCGGACGATCAAGCTCGGCGACATCGCGACAGTGACGCGCGGCTTCCAGGACCCGCCGACCTACACCATCCGCCACAACGGCCAGGACGTGCTGATGGTCGGCATCGTGATGACCGACGACGGCAACGTCGTCGAGCTCGGCAAGGCCGTGGAAGACGCGGTCGCGAAGGTGCAATCCGAACTGCCGCACGGCGTGGAGCTGGAGCGCGTCGCCGACCAGCCCACCACCGTGAAGGATTCCGTATGGGAATTCGAGCGCTCGCTGATGGAAGCGCTCGTGATCGTGATGGCGGTGAGCCTGCTGAGCCTGGGCTTTCGCACTGGCCTGATCGTCGCCATCTCGGTGCCGCTGGTGCTCGGCGTGGTCGCCATGGTGATGCTCGCGATGGGCTGGAACCTGGAGCGCATATCGCTCGGCTCGCTCATCATCGCGCTCGGTCTGCTGGTGGACGACGCGATCATCGCGATCGAGATGATGGTGGTGAAGATGGAAGGAGGGTGGGACCGCGCGAAGGCGGCCGCCTTCTCCTATTCCGCTACCGCCATGCCCCGCCTTTCGGGGGCCCTCATCACGGTCGCGGGCTTCATGCCGATCGGCTTCGCGCACTCCACCACCGCCGAATACGCGGGCGGCATCTTCTGGATCGTGGGCATTGCCGTGGTGTTCTCGTGGCTCTGCTCGGGCATGATCGTGCCCTACCTCGCGGTGAAAATGCTGCCGAAGGACTTCGGCAAGAACCACCACGGCGACCCCTACGGCACGCCCTTCTACCGCAAGCTGCGCGGCTGGATCGACTTCGCGCTGGACAAGCGCTGGCTGATCATCGCCGTGACGGGGGGCGCCCTGGTGCTCGCGCTGGCCGGCATGAAGTTCGTCCCGCAGCAGTTCTTCCCGAACAGCGAGCGCCCCGAACTGATCCTCGACCTGCGCTTGAAGGAAGGCTCGTCGTTCCAGGCAGCGACCGAACAGGTCAAGCGCATGGAAGCGGTGCTGAAGAAGGACGAGGAAGTGCGCTTTTTCACCGCCTACACAGGCGCAGGCGCGCCGCGCTTCTACCTCGCGCTGTCGCCCGAGCTGCCCAACCCCGGCTACGCCCAGTTCATCGTGATGACGAAGGACATGGAAGCGCGCGAACGTGTGCGTTTGCGGCTGATGGCCACGGTCGACAAGGACTTCCCGCAGGCCTGGGTTCGCGTCACCCGCCTCGAGATGGGTCCCTCAGTGGGCTATCCGGTGCAGTTCCGCGTGGTCGGCCCCGACACGCAGAAGGTGCGCGAGATCGCCCGCCAGGTCGAACAGGTCATGTCCTCGAGCCCGAAGGTGCGCGACGTGCAGTTCGACTGGAACGACCCGGTCCGCACGCTCAAGGTCGACCTCGATCAGGACAAGGCCCGTGCGCTGGGTCTTACGCCCTCCGACGTGAATCTCGTCACCCAGAGCGTGATGAACGGCGCGACCCTGTCTCAGCTGCGCGAGCACGAGAACCTGGTGGACATCGTCGCGCGTGCCGTGCCGAAGGAGCGCCTGGACCTGGACACGCTGAAGGACGTGAACATCTACACGCGCGCCGGCACCGTCGTGCCGCTGTCCGAAGTGGCGAAGGTGAAGTACGAGCTCGAAGAGCCCGTGCTGTGGCGGCGCAACCGCGACATGGCCATTACCGTGCGTGCCGACGTCAAGGACGGCGAGCAGCCCGTGTCCGTGACGAAGGAAATCGAGCCGCTGCTCAAGGACATCGAGGCGAAGCTGCCCGCCGGCTACCGCGTCGACACGGGCGGCGCCGTGGAAGAAAGCGAAAAGGCAAACAAGGCCCTCGCCGCCGTGGCGCCGGTGATGGTGCTCACCATCCTGCTGATCCTCATGCTCCAGCTGCAGGACTTCTCGAAGATGGCGATGGTGTTCCTCACCGCCCCGCTCGGACTGATCGGCGTGGTCGCAGCCCTGCTGGCGTTCCGCGCCCCGCTCGGCTTCGTGGCGATCCTGGGCATCATCGCGCTCGGCGGCATGATCATGCGCAACTCGGTGATCCTGATCGACCAGGTGCGCATCGAGATGGAGGAAGGCCGCGACGCCTGGAATGCCATCGTCGATGCCGCCCTGCACCGGACGCGCCCCGTGGTGCTGACCGCCGCCGCCACCGTGCTCGCGATGCTCCCGCTCACGCGCAGCGTGTTCTGGGGCCCGATGGCTCTCGCGATCATGGGCGGCCTGACCATCGCCACGGTGCTGACCATCTTCTTCGTGCCCGCCCTGTACGCGGCGTGGTTCAAGGTCCGCCGCGCGCCGGCCGGCAGCACCGACGCGGCTCCCGGTCACGTGGTGCTGGCTTCCTGAGATCACGGCCATGGCGCGGCGCCCCATCCTCACCGACGAAGACCGGCCGGGTCTTCCACATCGACTCCCAAACGAACTGACCTCCAACGAAGGAACGATCCTATGAAGAATCCAGCGAAACAGCTTGCCGAGAGTCAGGAAATCTCGAAAGAGGTGGCCAAGGCGTTCGAACTCCGGGCTACGGTGGCCGCGGAGCACCTGGCCGATCGCGTGCGGCAAGCAGGCGATCGGCAGCTGGCGGCCTTGGTGAAGAAACCGCTGCTGCCCTGGCAGGCCGGGGTGGACGCCGCGCAATACGGCGTCGACTTCGCCCAGCGCTCGGTGCTGCTCTGGGACGGGCTGCGCCAGCGCGGCAACAACTTCATCGAGCACGAGCGGCAAGGCCTGCCGCCGATGCTGCACTTCGCGCACGAGATGGTCATGGACGGGCGCACGATGGAGCGTCCGGTCAATTACGCGCTGCTGCGCATCGTGCCGCCGGATGGCGTGAAGGTGGATGTGCGCCGCCGTCCCTACCTGATCATCGATCCGCGGGGCGGCCACGGTCCTGGCATCGGCGGCTTCAAGGAGGACTCGGAAGTGGGCGTCGCCCTGGCCGCCGGCCACCCGGTGTACTTCGTCGTCTTCTTCCGCGATCCCGAGCCCGGCCAGACGCTGCTGGACGTGTGCAACGCCGAGCGCGAGTTCGTGCGGTGCGTTCGCGCGCTCCATTCCGATGCGCCGAAGCCCGCGATCGTCGGCAACTGCCAGGGCGGCTGGGCCGCGATGATGCTGGCCGCGGCCAATCCCGACGACACCGGCCCGCTCGTCGTCGTGGGCGCACCGATGTCCTACTGGGGCGGCGCCTGGAGCGAAGGCGCGGGCGACAACCCGATGCGCTATGCGGGCGGGCTGCTCGGCGGCAGCTGGCTTGCCTCGCTCACCTCCGATCTCGGCGCGGGCAAGTTCGACGGCGCCTGGCTGGTGCAGAACTTCGAGAACCTGAACCCGGCCAACACCTTCTGGGACAAGTACTACCACGTCTTCGCCAACGCGGACACGGAGCCCGCGCGCTTTCTCGAGTTCGAACGCTGGTGGGGCGGCTACTTTCTGCTGAACCGCGAGGAGATCGAGTGGATCACGCAAAACCTGTTCGTCGGCAACAGGCTCTGGGCGGGCGAGCACTCCGGCGCCGGCATGGGATTCGACCTGCGCGACGTCAAGGTGCCGATCGTGCTGTTCGCCTCGCTGGGCGACAACATCACGCCGCCGCAGCAGGCCTTCAACTGGGTCGCCGACGTGTACGGCAGCACCGAGGAGATCAAGGCGCGCGGCCAGGTGATCGTCGGCCTGATGCACCAGGACATCGGCCACCTGGGCATCTTCGTGTCCGGGCGGGTGGCGAAGAAGGAGCACGCCCAGATCGTGTCGGCCCTGCAGTCCATCGAGACGTTGCCGCCGGGCCTGTACGGGATGGAGATCGCGGAGCAGACGGATGACGCCGGCAAGACCCTCTATGACGTGAGCTTCGTCGAAATCCGGCTCGAAGACGTCGTTGCGCGACTGAACCGCTACCGCCGCGAGGACGAGAAGCCGTTCCAGGCCATGAAGGCGGTCTCGGAATTCAACCAGCGCGCCTATGAGCTGTTCGGCCGCCCGGTGGCACAGGCGCTGTCCAGCGAGGCCGGTGCGGCCCTGGGGCGTGCGTTCCACCCGCTGCGCTTCCAGCGCTGGGCGCTGTCCGACCTGAACCCGTTCACCTGGTGGCTGGCGCCGGCGGCGCAGCAGGTGAAGGCCGCGCGCCAGGCAGTCGCGCCGGACCATCCCCTGCGGCAGCTCGAGTCGACCGGTTCGGCACTCATCAGTGCCTCGCTCGACGGCTGGCGCGCCCTGCGCGATGCGATGGGGGAAGCTGCCTTCTTCCAGGTCTACGGCAACATGTTTGCCCTTTATGGCGGCGATCAGGGCATCGGCGACGAGCCGCAGGCGCAGCCGTTGAACCCGCGCGATCTGCCCTTCGTGAAGCGGGCGCTCGCCGCCATCGACCAGGGCGGGTATGCCGAGGCGCTGGCGCGTGTCGCTTTCCTGATGGCGCATGAGGACACGCCGCTGCCGCTGTCGCGGCTGCACCTCGCCCACGAACTGATCGCGGACTACGGCGACCTGCTGCCCCAGCTGCCGCTCGAGGAAATACGCCGCATCGGCGGTGAGCAGGACATCATCGCCCGCTACGAACCAGAGCAGGCACTGGCCACGCTGCCCGTCTYGCTGGCGCGCCCGCAGGACCGCAAGCGGCTGCTGACGCTGCTGGAGCGCGTGCTGGCGGACCGGCGGGTACAGCGTATCGTGCCTTCGGCCGAGCAGACGGCGATGCTCGCGCGCATCCGCAGCCTGCTGGTCCCGGTCGTGCCGGCGATCGCCGCGCCCGCGACGCCTTCTGCACCGTCGACGCGTGTGCGGCGCCGGACCGCGGCAGCCAGGAGAGCCTGACATGGACGTCCAATCCCAATCGCTGCTCGCCGGCCGCAAGGGCCTCGTGGTTGGCATCGCCAACGAGCACAGCATTGCCTACGGCTGCGCGCGCGTGTTCCGCGCATGCGGCGCCGAACTCGCCGTGACCTGGCTGAACGACAAGGCCCGCCCGCACGTCGAGCCGCTGGCGCAGGAACTCTCCGCCGCCATTTCCATGCCGCTGGACGTGGAGCAACCGGGTGCGATGGAAGCCGTCTTCGATGCCGTCCGGCAGCGCTGGGGGCGCCTCGACTTCGTGCTGCACTCGATCGCCTTCGCCCCCTCCGCCGACTTGCACGGGCGGGTGGCCGACAGCTCCCCCGAGGGCTTCGCCCGCGCGATGGACATCTCGTGCCACTCGTTCGTGCGGATGGCGCGCCTGGCCGAACCGCTGATGCACGAGGGAGGCGCGCTGCTGACCATGAGCTACCTGGGCGCGGCCGAAGTCGTGCCGCACTATGGCGTGATGGGGCCGGTGAAGGCCGCGCTCGAAGCTTCGGTCCGCTACCTCGCCACCGAGATGGGCCCGCGCGGCATCCGCGTCAACGCGGTGTCGCCGGGGCCGATCCGCACGCGCGCGGCCTCCGGCATCCCCGGCTTCGACGACCTGATCGAAGACGCACGCTGCCGGGCGCCCCTGCCGCGCGAGGTCGAGATCGACGACGTGGGCTCGCTGTGCGCGTTCCTCGTGAGCGGTGCGGCCCAGGCGATCACCGGCGACGTCCATTACGTGGACGGCGGCTTCCACATCCTTGCATGACCAACGACCCCAAGGCGAAAGAATCGTGTCCTCTACTTCCCATTCCCATGAACTGACGATGCTGCGCAACCGAACCTTTGACGAGATCGCCGTGGGCGATCGCGCCACCATCGAGCACACGTTGAGTGCTGCCGACATCCAGCTGTATGCGGCGATCACGGGCGACATCAACCCGCAACACACCGACGCCGAGTTCGCCGCCTCCACGCCATACCAGAGCGTCATCGCCCACGGTATGTGGGGTGCTTCGCTGATCTCGACGCTGATTGGCACCTGCCTGCCCGGGCCGGGAACGGTCTACCGCGCCCAGACGCTCGAATTTCGGGCCCCGGTGCGGGTGGGCGACACCCTGTCCGTCACGGTGACGATCACCGCGCGTGACGAGACGACCCACGGCGTCGTCCTCGACTGTGCTTGCATCAACCAGCACGGCCAGCAGGTGATCACCGGCGTTGCCACCGTGAGCGCGCCGACGCAACGCTTCGAGCGCCCGCGCGGCAGCCTGCCGCAGGTGGGCATCGCGCCATCGCACGAAGATGACCTGACGCGGCTGATCGAGCGCGTGCGGCCGTTGGGGCGGCTGCGCATGGCGGTGGTGTACCCCTGCGATGCGGTGAGCCTTTCCGCCGCGCTCGATGCCCATGCCGCCGGCCTCATCGACCCGGTGCTGGTCGCGCCGCGCGAGCGCCTGCAGGCCATCGCCCGACAAGCCGGCCTGGAGATCGGGGAGCTGCCCGTCGAGGACGTCGCGGACAGCCATGTCGCGGCCGTGCGCGCGGTCGAGATGGCGCTCCAGGGCCAAGTGGACGCCCTCATGAAGGGCAGCCTGCACACCGACGACCTGATGTCGGCCGTGGTGGCCAGCAAGCTGCGCACCGGTCGCCGCATGAGCCATTGCTTTGTCATGCAGACGCCCGCCTACCCGCGCCCGTTCATCATCACGGACGCCGCGATCAACATCGCGCCGACGCTTCCGGACAAGCTCGACATCGTGCGCAACGCGGTGGACCTCGCGCATGCATTCGGGGTCGCACGGCCGCGCGTCGCCGTCCTCGCCGCAGTCGAGACGGTCAATCCCAACATGCCCGCCACACTGGACGCCGCGGCGCTGTGCAAAATGGCCGACCGGGGCCAGATCGAGGGCGCTTTGGTGGACGGGCCCTTGGCCTTCGACAACGCCGTGTCCGCTGCCGCCGCGCGCGTCAAGGGCATCGTGTCGGAGGTCGCGGGCGCCGCCGACATCCTGGTCGTCCCGGACCTGGAAAGCGGCAACATGCTCGCCAAGCAGCTGGAGCATCTCGGCGGAGCGGCCAGCGCCGGCATCGTGCTCGGCGCGCGCGTCCCGATCGTGCTCACCAGTCGGGCCGACCCGCGCGAGTCCCGCATCGCATCCTGCGCCGTGGCCCTGGTCGCCGCGCGCGGGATCGCGCAAGGTGCGGGTGCCGTGCGGGATCCTTCCCTGTCGGCGGTGGCCCGGGCGGTGGCGCCCGCCGCTCCCGCGGCCAGCCTGGAGTTGCAGCCATGAGTGCCGCCACGCTGCAGCCCGCCACGCGGGAAGGCGCCGTCGGCCGTCCTGACCAGGAAGCTCCCGAACCGATGCCCGGCTCCGCGTTGGCGGGCGATCCCATCCTGGTCCTGAACTGCGGCTCTTCGAGCATCAAGTTCGCCCTTTTCGACACCGGCGCCACGCCGCTGCCGCGACGCCCGCTCTGGGTCGGCCGAGTCGAAGGCATCGGCGGCACGCAGGCGCACCTGATCGACGCGGACGGCGCGTCCGTGGCCCTGGAACTCGACCCCGAGCGGCCCTACCACGCCGCCCTGCAGCACGTCCGCGCCTGCATCGAACGGCGCACGGGTGGCCGCCCGCCTGCCGCCGTGGTTCACCGGGTCGTGCATGGCGGAAGCAAGTACACGGCTCCGGTGCGCCTGGACCGCGTGGTGCTGGAAGAACTGCGCAGCTTCATCCCCCTCGCGCCGCTGCACCAGCCCTACGCCCTTGAAGCGATCGAGGTGCTGCTGGGCGCGGTGCCACATCTGCCGCAGGTGGCCTGCTTCGACACGGCCTTCCACCGGACGTTGCCGCAAGTGGAGCAGATGCTGCCGCTGCCTCATGCCTTGTGGGAACGCGGGGTGCGCCGCTACGGCTTCCACGGCCTGTCCTACGAGTACCTGGCCATCGCCCTGGCCGAACGCCATGGAACCGCGGCGCGCGGGCGCACGATCGTGGCGCATCTCGGCAGCGGCGCCAGCCTCTGCGCGATGGAGGGGCTGAGCAGCGTCGCCACCACCATGGGCTTTTCCGCGCTGGATGGATTGATGATGGGCACGCGCTGCGGGGCGATGGACCCCGGCGTGCTGCTGCACCTGCTTCAGGTCGACAAGATGGGTGTGCAGGAGCTCGAACAACTGCTGTACCGCGAGTCCGGACTGCTCGGTGTCTCGGGGCTGTCGCCGAGCCCGCAGGTCCTGCTGGCGGCCGAAGACACGAATCCCCGGGCGCGCATGGCGCTGGACCTCTACGTTCGGCGCATCGTGCGCGAGATCGGCGCCCTGACAGCGGTGCTCGGCGGGCTCGACCTGCTCGCGTTCACCGCCGGCGTCGGCGAGCACAGCGCGGTGCTGCGCGAGCGCATCTGCCGCGGGCTTCACTGGCTGGGGGTGGAGCTGGAGGAGGGCGCCAACCGCGCCCACGCAGCCACGATCTCCAGCGGGCGCGGCCGGGTGCGCGTGGCGGTGGAGCCCACCAACGAGGAATGGGTCGCGGCTTTCCACGCCCTCGACGTGCTGCGCGAAGGCGTTTCTCCCATCGGCGGGCGCACCCCCCTTTTTTTACGGAGGCAAGACCATGAACATGAGGCTGGATGACTATCGCGTCGCTGCGAATCTCGAGGACATCGATCGCGAAATCGCGCGGATGGCGCTGCTGTGCGGGGCCAAGCTGCTCCAGTCGGGCGTGATCGAGCGCGTCTTGAAGCGCGATGCGTCGGTATGCGGGACCGACAATCCGATCGCGTTCGGCAAGCTGCACGACATGCTGGTCCTGCACTTCGCGGTGCGCGAGAAGTCGGCCGAGGTCCGGGGCCAGATCCCGACCGCCGCGATCGAGTCGTACGTGGTCGAGCGCCTGCGCAAGCGTTTCCCAGACCTCGCGGCGGACTGGCGGCGTGCTTGAGTTGCGGTCACGGGCGACCCCATGATGGACATCAGCGTCGGTGCCCTCGCAGGCGTGCTGGGGTCGGTGGCCGGCAGCTCGGCCACGATCGCGATCGCGTGGATCACCCAGAAGACGCACGGCCGGCGCGAACTGATCGGGATGGAGATCCGCAAGCATGAAGCCCTCTACGGTGAATTCATCGCCGAGTGCGGCAAGCTCCTTGTGGATGCGTTGACGCATACGCTCGAGCAGCCGGAGACGCTCCTGCCGGCGTACGCGCTGCTCAATCGCATCCGGCTCACCGCCTCGGCCGAGGTGCTCGCCGAGGCCGAGCGCCTGTTGCGGCGCATCGCGGACCAGTACTTCGCCGCCAACCTGACGACGAAAGACGTGGGTCGCATTGCGCATTCGGAGGACCCCGACCCGCTGAAGGTTTTCGGCGAGGCGTGCCGCAGGGAGCTCGAGGCAATCCGCGCCGGACTCTAGGTGGGGCCGGGGCCGCTACACGTGATCCCGTCCCGCTCGACGTGCGCGTGCACGCTCGGAAGGTCCAGCTCGCGACCGATCATCGCCCGCGCGTACAGGTAGTTGTTGCGCGTTCGCTCGCTCATGCCATCCATGTCGACGCTACCTTGCGGGTCGCAGGCGAACGCGAACGCCTGGCCATTGCGTAGTAGGGACCGAAACAGCAGGATGAAGGAGTCCGGCTCCGCTTGCGACGCGGCTGCGGCCGCCCCGCTGAAGGAAGAAGAGAGCGCCTGGCGCATGGTGAAACCTCCGGTCGTGAGCGGCGGCGCCGTGATCAGCGCGTGTACTCGAAGGCCGGCATGGCCTTGATCGCCTCGCGCGTGGCGCCACGCAGCACCGGGCGGTCCCCTGAAACGTTGAACAGACCCACCGGGATCGCGACGTCGTGCCTGCGCACGCCGAGGAAACCGCCGGCGCCCACGATGGCGTAGGAGACGGACGCGTTCGGCGCGACGATGACGTCGGTGATGCGACCCACGGTTTCGCCGTTCTCGTTGACGACCTCTCGGCCGAGGATCTGCTTCTTGGCGCTCAATCCGTTGGCGATTTCCCGCACTTCCATGACGCCGACGCTGAGCAGCGTAGAACCTGCAACCTGCGCCTGGGCGCTTGCTGCGCCTGTCATGAGGACGAGTGCCGCCAGCGCGCCTGTGAATGTGTTTCTCATATCTTTTCTCCTGAATGACGTGGAAGGTGGAAGGGCTACGGCGCCGGATTCGCCCGGGTTGAGCCGATGCCAGAAGCGTAGGCCGTGCCTCTTGCGAAGTCGTGGATGAATCGTCTGACTTCGGTCCGGATTCGGTGTGCGCATGTCTGACGAAAAAGGCACCGAAACGCGACCGTAACGACACGACTTCGCGCGGCCAAGGCCCTATCTTCTGGCCTGCGGACACAAGCCGCACAAGGAAGCTCGATGAATCTGTTTGTCCCAAATGTGGCGCGCCGGCTCGCGCGCAACGCATCGGTCTGCGCCCTGGGCCTGCTGCTCGGCGCATGCTCCACGGTGCGTCCCTGGACCAACGAGCCGATCACGTCGGATGCGACGATCCAGCCGATGGTGCGTCCGGTGGTCGCCGTCGACGGGCAGGTCACAGGACACCCGGTGATCGCGGCGCTCACTCTTTCCGGTGGCGGCGCGCGCGCGGCGGCGTTCGGGTTGGGCGTGCTGCGAGAACTCAAGGCCACGCGCTTCGAGACGCAACGCGGCGAGACCACGCTGCTGGACGAAGTGGGGCTGGTCAGTGCGGTCTCCGGCGGCAGCATTCTCGCGGCCTACTACGCGGCTTTCGGGGATGAGGTGTTCACCCGCTTCGAACACGATTTCCTGCTGGTGAATTTCCAGTCGGGGCTGATCCGCCAGGCCCTGTCTCCGGTCTCGACGTACCAGCTCACTTCCCCTTGGTGGGGCCGCACCCAGGTCCTCGCCAGTCGGCTCGAGACCGTGTTCCGCGGCACGACCTTCGGCGACCTGCGCCAGCGCCGTCCCTGGCCGCGTCTGCTGGTCACGGCCACCGATCTCACCACCGGAGTGCCCTTCGAGTTCACGCCGGAGCAGTTCGGGCTGATTTGCTCCGACCTCGAGTCCGTGCCCCTGTCCTTCGCCGTGGCGGCGTCTTCCGCTGTGCCCCTCCTGCTGAGCCCGGTGACGGTGCGCAACTATGCCGATACCTGCACGCAGGCCCAGGGGCTGGAGACGGCCATGGCACCCGAACGGAACCTCTCGGCCCGCGTCCTGCACCGGATCGCGCAGAGCTACCGGAACGCGAAGGAGCGTCCGTTCATCCATCTTGTCGACGGGGGAGTGGCGGACAACCTCGGAGTGCGCGGCCTCATGGATCACACCATCGCCAGCGGCTCACTGCTGGACACGTTCCGGACCATGCCGCCGGGTTCGGTGCACAAGATCGTGCTCGTGACCGTGAACTCCGAGCGCGGGCTCGCCACGGCCATCGACGATTCCGACCGCGTGCCCGGCGCGAGCCAGGTGGTGCAGACGTTGGTTTTCGGGGCTGGCTCCCGCTTTAGCGGGGAGACCACGGAGATGGTGAAGGACGCAATGCAGCGCCTCGAAGGGGAACTGCGCGAAGCAAGAGGCCGCGCGGGCAGCCCGTTCGCCGCGGACGCGGAAGTCTATCTAATCAACGCGAGCCTGAGCGACCTCAAGAACTCGGGCAAGCGGAGACTGCTGATGGACGTCCCCACGGCCTTCGAAATTCTCCCTGCGCACGCTCACGACCTGCAGGCGGCGGGCCGGCAGGTGTTGCGCGAGAACCCGGAATTCCAGCGCCTGCGGCGCAGCTTGGGCGCGCAGTCGATGGCCACGGGTCCCGCGCCGTCGGGCGCGGAAGAGCCATGAGGACGGTTGCGCCATGTCCTCGCTGAATAACCTGCAGGTTTACTGGTCCGGCAGCTTCATCGAAGCCAATGCGCTGATCGGCGTGAACCTGCTGGGCGCGCTCCTGCTGGGAATGCTGATGGGCTACGAGCGCTCGTACAGCGGCCGTGCCTCCGGGATGCGCACCTATGGGCTCGTGTGCATGGCGTCGACGGCGCTGACCGTCTTCGTGGGTTATGCGCCGCTCTGGTACGGCGGCGCGGCCGCACAAGTGGCGCCGGATGCGACGCGCATCGTGCAGGGCGTCGTCACCGGCGTGGGCCTTGTCTGCGCCGGGGTCATCGTCAAGGACGGACTCAACGTCAGAGGGCTGACCACGGCCGCTTCCATCTGGGCGGCGTCCGCCGTCGGCGTGCTGTTAGGGGTCGGCTTGTATGCGGCGGCCCTGGTGATGACCGTGCTGTGCTTGCTCGCGCGACAAGTCTGAACGGCCGGACGGCAACGACGCAGCAATGCCGGGCGGTGTGGGCCAAAGCAAGGCAGTTGATTTGTGATGAGTATCAAGACAGAAATGGTCATTCCGTTCGTCCATCCGCTTTACGTTCGAAGCATCTTGGACTGCCTCCACAGTCGCGGCGTTTCGCCGTCGGACGTGCTTGCAAACGTAGGCTTGACTTGGCAGGACCTTAGCGAAGGGGCGCCCTTGGTGAACTTCTCTGTCTTCCGTCGATTTGTGGCGCGTGTCATTCAGTGCAGCGGCGAGCCTGCATTGGGTCTGATCGCAGGGTCAATGCTCCAGCCCTATCACAGCCCGGTGGGAATCGCGGCTGTGACAAGCGATAGCCTAGGACAAGGGCTCCGGTTCGCAATACAACACGCCAGACTGATCTTCCGGAGCATGGACTTCCAGCTAGAGAACGGCCCTCGATGGAGCACCCTCAAGGTCAGACCGATTCGCCCTTTGTGCGAGACGCAAGTCTTCGTCCTGCAGTCTATTCTCGGCGCGTACCTTCGTCTGATTGAGGCAATTCTGGGGCGACCTGTCGACGAACTCACGGTAGGGTTGCCCTATGCTCGTCCCCCGGGCTCAGATGTACCGTATTTTCGCTACGCCCGAAGAGTGGAGTTCGGTCAGCAGTGTCTGACGTTTCAATTGCCAGTCAACTTGCTTTGTTCACCCTCCACCGCGGCCGATGCAAAAGCATTCCTGGTAGCGGCGCAGGCTTGTCGAAAGATGGAGTCCGAACTCAAACAAGTCGAGTTCATTCAGCGCGTCCGGCAGGCACTTCAGGAACGACTGTCAGCCAATCCCGAGTTGAGTGAGCTGGCATCGGATCTTGGCGTCTCTGCGCGGACACTCGTGCGAAGGCTCATGGAGTCGGGTCTCACCTACTCGGACATCAAGGACGACTTGCGCAAGTCGCATGCCGCCTGGTACCTGCAGCACACCGAACTGTCCATGAGCGTCATCGCATCACAGCTTGGATACCACGATCCAACCAACTTCAGCCGCAAGTTCAAGGACTGGTACCGCATGCCTCCGAGCAAGATGCGACATACCCTTCGAAAAGGCATCGACATGAAGCTGGGCAAGAATGAGGTACGCTCTAGTCCTGAGTTGCTCAGGGCCAGCGGAACGCCGAAGCCGTCCGTCTCCGAAGCTTTCTCCACCCTGTAGAACTCGAGGAAGACATTGTCAGGTTCGTGATTGGGGAAGACAGGACCAGCGATTGGTTCGATTCGTCGATGACGCGGTGAAATCGAAGGCTATGCCGCCGCGCCGATGCGACCGGCGTCTTGTTGCCGCCCACCGCGGCCACCGCCAACTCGGTGTTGACGGCTGTCAAGCGCGCGCAGCGACTTCCGCTCCGCGGCGCCCATGCTGTGCGGCTTGGGCCCGGATCTGACTGCGAGACCCCGAGGCCCGACGTTGGCGCCGTCGACGTAGCCGATCGTTTCGCTCACGCGCGAAAGCAGCTCGACGCAACGCTCTCTCATGTCGATGCCGCGCTGAGTAAGCAGAACCTTGCGGGTGGTGCGCTGGAGCAAAGGCGTCTCCAACATCGCTTCAAGTCGCGCGATGCTTCTGCTCACGCTTGACTTGTGGATCTRCAATGCATCAGCTGCCAAAGAGAAGCTGGTTAGCGAAGCGACATACGCAAAGATGCGGAGATCGTTGAGATCGATGACCTTGCCCCTGTTGCCCGCACTCCATAGGCTGCCGATTATGCGGACTTCCTGTCTTGCTGCTGGGCCGCGATCCAGCGTTGCTCAAACATCATGGGACTGACATAGCCCAGCGTCGAGTGCAATCTCCTATGGTTGTAGAACGCCAACCAATCGACCACTTCGTCCATCGCCTCGCGCCGCGTTGCAAAGCGCCTTCCGTACAGCCTGCCGACCTTCAGGCG
>NZ_JBFUCJ010000087.1:0-32914 GCF_056405295.1 Variovorax sp. P1_H2
GAGCAGCCCAATGCATCGGCAAAGCTGCACATGGTCGCCGAGCACCTTGTCGATGCCCCCCCCATCCCGATGTCCGACGCCGACCTGGTCAAGGTCGCAGCGTACATACAAGCCATGCTTGGAGGTCCCTGGATCGACTGACTGCAGCCGACGACGAAAGGCCGGGCCTTGCTCTCGCAGGGCCCGGCCTTTCAGGGGGTCAGCTTAGAGTGCGAGCCCGTTGCCGCGTGCGGCGGCACGCGCCTCGGCACGAACGCTCGCGCGGTCCACCGTGCTGGCCAGGATCGGAGCGACCGTCGACGAAGCACCTTCCGCGTACGGATCTGCGCGGTGGGCGGCAGCGACGGCTTGCAAACGAACGCTCGAGCGGTCGGCCACGCTGGCCACGACCTGCGCGGCGCCAGCCGAAGCGCCTTCGGCATACGGGTTCTCGCTGCGCGCGGCAGCGACGGCCTGTGTCTTCACGTCGGCGCGGCTGTTGGCCGACACCGGCGCATGAACGCCTTCATAGGTTTCGGCGTGAACGCCGGCGGCGGCAATGATCGCGAGGGCGAAACCGGAGAGGAGCTTGGATGCGGTGTTCATGGTGATTTCCTTCAAATGATTGGGATGACGTCGAACCGGTCTTGGGTGGGTCGCCGCCGGGCTGGCGGCCACCTCGCTCGGGGCCCTGTCCACCCAGATCAGCTTGTCGGCTGGTCTGTGGGATGAAGTGTGCGCCGAACACTAGGTACAAACCCGTATCTCCTTGCACCGCGGCGTTTCAATGGTGGAAACAATCGCGAGCGCCGTGCGCACGAACTGGACGAATGGCTCGACGGCCATCTTGCGCAGGACGCCGCGCTGCAGGGCGCCCAGCAGATGCAGGACTTTGCAGGCCCTAGTCTTCTGCCGCGTCGGCCTCGGCCGCGATCCACGCCTCGAAATCGAGCACCCGCTGGGGCACCGGCCGGTCCGCTCGCCAGGCGATGAAGTACCCGCCCTCGGTGGGCACGCGCAGATCGAAAGGCGCCACCAGCCGGCCGCTCGCCAGGTCGTCCCGCACGAAGGCGAGCAGCGCCACCATCACGCCCAGTTGCTCGGCCGCCGCCTGGTAGGCCATGGCCGCGTTCTCGAACTTCAGGCCGCGATTGCCGTCGATGCCCACCGTGCCCGCGGCCGCCAGCCAGGTCGGCCAGTCCTGGGGCCGGTTCAGAGAACACAGCAGCGCATGGTGCGCCAGGTCGGCGGGCTCCCGCAGCGGCGGGTCGCGCTGCAGCAGACCCGGAGCGCAGACCGGCAGCAGGGTCTCGCGGAACAGCAGCCGGAAGCCGGCCCCGCTCGGCGGATGGGGCTCGGAATGGATGCTGACGTCGACGTCGTCACGATCGAAGTCGGCCGGCTTGTGCGAAGTGGTGATCTGCACGTCGATCCGCGGATGCAGCGCATGGAAGCGCGCCAGCCGCGGGATCAGCCAGCGGATCGCGAAGGTGGGCGGCACCTTGATTCGCAGCAGCCACTCGTCCGTGCTCTGCTGCAGTTGGCGTGTGCCGTGCTCGATCTGGTCCAGCGCCACCCGCGTGCTGGCGAAGTAGGTCTGGCCCGCGGACGTGAGCCGGATGCCGTGCCGTCCGCGGTCGAACAGCTGCACCTTCAGCCAGCCCTCCAGCGTGGCGATGTGACGGCTGACGGCCCCCTGCGTGACGAAGAGTTCCTGCGCAGCACGCGTGAAATTGCCGCAGCGCGCTGCCGCCTCGAAAGCGCGCAAGGCATTGAGAGGAGGCAGGCGACGCGTCATGGGGATGCATTTTACTCATGCCTTGCATGCCTTTATTGTGATTGATTCGACCGTACTCCCCACATAGGATGGCACCCAGATACCTACAAAGGAGACACCCTATGATGAAAAAACTGCATGTCTGGCTGCTGAGCTCCAGCCTGCTCGGATGGCACGCCGCAGCGCCGGCACAGGACGTGGCAGCGTCCTATCCGAACCAACCCATCAAGCTGATGGTTCCGTGGCCAGCGGGTGGCGGCGTGGACACCACGGCGCGGATCGTGTCGGATCTGCTGGGTCACCGTCTCGGCCAACCCTTCGTGATCGACAACCGGGGCGGCGCCGGCGGCAATATCGGCACCGAGCTGGCGGCACGCCAGAAGCCCGATGGCTACAACCTGCTGATGTCCTCGATCAGTCCCAATGCAGTCAACATCAGTCTCTACGGCAAGCTGGGCTTCGATCCGGTCAAGGATTTCGAGCCGATCATCTACGTCTCGGCCGTCCCCAACATCCTCGTGGTGCCCGCCAAATCGCCGTTCAAGGCCGTCAAGGACGTGATCGACGCCGCGCGAGCCAACCCGGGCGCGCTCAACTACGCGTCGGGCGGGGTCGGCTCCTCCCAGCACCTGGCGGCGGTGCAGTTCGCATCCGCGGCCAAGATCGACATCGTCCACGTGCCCTACAAAGGCACCGCGCCGGCCGAGGCCGACGTGGCAGCGGGCCACGTCTCGCTGATGCTGGACACCACCACCTGCCTGCCCTTCATCGCCGGCGGCAAGATGCGCGCGCTGGCGGTCGCTTCCAAGACGCGCAACCCCGCCCTGCCCGATGTGCCCACCTTCGATGAAGTGGGACTGCCCGGCGTGTATGCCTCGTCGTGGTATGGCCTGTCGGCGCCGGCCGGCACGCCGCGCGCCATCATCGACAAGCTCAACGCCGAAGCCAACGCGGTGCTCAAGTCGCCCGAGCTGCAAAAGCGCATGCTCGCGTTCGGTGCCGAGATCGGCGGCGGCACGCCCGAGGACTTCGGCCGCTTCATGGCCAGCGAAACCAAGCGCTATGCCGAGATCGTCCGCATCTCCGGCGCCAAGCTCGACTGAACCTTGATGCATCGGACCCTCACTTCCATGCCACCCGCCCCCGCTCCGCGCACGCTGTTCGACAAGATCTGGGAACCGCACGTCGTCATGCAGCGCGACGACGGCCAGAGCCTGCTGTACGTCGATCGCCACCTCGTGCAGGACGGCTCCGCCCCGGCCTTCGAGATGCTGCGCCAACGCGGCCTGAACGTGCGGCGGGCGGATCTCGCCTTCGCCACCCCCGACCACTACGTGCCCACCGGCAGCCGCGTGCTGGCCGACATCGCCGACGCGGAGAAGCGCGCCATGGCGCAAGCGCTGCAGGACGACAGCGCCGCGGCAGGCATTCGATTCTTCGGCCTCGACGACGAGCGCCAGGGCATCGTCCATGTCGTCGGGCCCGAGCAGGGTTTGAGCCTGCCGGGCGCGGTGATCGTCTGCGGCGACAGCCACACCGCCACGCATGGCGCGCTGGGGGCATTGGCCTTCGGCATCGGTGCCTCCGAGGTGGCGCACGTCCTGGCCACGCAAACCCTCTGGCAACGCAAGCCGCACACCTTGCGCGTCATGATCGACGGGCGGCTGGCCGAGGGCGTGTCGGCCAAGGACATCATCCTCGGCGTGATCGCGAAGGTGGGCGCCGCGGGCGGCACCGGCCATGTGATCGAGTACGCCGGCGAAGCCATCCGCGCCCTCTCGATGGAAGGGCGGATGACGGTCTGCAACATGTCGATCGAGGCCGGGGCCCGCGCCGGTCTCGTGGCGCCCGACGACACGACCTTCGATTGGCTGGCGGGTCGGCCCCACGCGCCCAAGGGGCCGGAATGGGACGCCGCCCTGTCGCGCTGGCGCTGCCTGTCCAGCGATGACGGCGCCGTGTTCGACAAGGAGGTGCGGTTGCATGCCGGCGACATCGCGCCCATGGTCACCTGGGGCAACAGCCCCGAGGACGCGCTGCCCATCACCGGCCGCGTGCCCGACCCGGCGGATGCCTCGAACGACGAACGGCGCGATGCCATGCGGCGCACTCTGGCCTACATGGGGCTCACACCCGGTCAGTCGCTGACGGCGCTGTCGGTGGACCGGGTCTTCATCGGCTCCTGCACCAATGGCCGCATCGAGGATCTGCGCAGCGCCGCCGCGGTGGCGCGCGGGCGGCGCGTGGCCGACGGCGTGGAAGCCTGGGTGGTGCCCGGTTCGGGCCTCGTCAAGCGCCAGGCCGAGGCCGAAGGGCTGGACGCCGTCTTCCGCGCGGCCGGCTTTCAATGGCGGCATGCCGGCTGCTCGATGTGCCTGGGCACCAACGGCGACCAGGTCGGCACCGGCCAGCGCTGCGCCTCCACCTCGAACCGGAACTTCGTGGGCCGCCAGGGCCCGGGTTCGCGCACGCACCTGATGAGCCCGGCGATGGCCGCGGCCGCAGCCGTCACCGGGCGACTCGCGGACGTGCGCGAGCTGCCGTCCACGCGCTGAAGAAGCAGCCAACGGATCCGCAACCCATGCAAGCCTTCAGACAACTCGAAGCCATCGCAGCGCCGCTGCCCCGCGCGAACATCGACACCGACCAGATCGTGCCCGCGCTCTACCTGCAGAAGCCCCGCTCGGACAACTTCGGCAACTACCTGTTCCACGACGTGCGCCACGATGCACGCGGCGGCCGCCGGCCCGAATTCGTGCTCAATGCCGCCGTGTACGCCGAGGCCCGGATCCTTGTCGCAGGCCGCAACTTCGGTTGCGGCTCTTCCCGCGAACACGCGGTATGGGCGCTCCACGACGGCGGCTTCCGCGTGGTGGTCGCGCCGAGCTTCGGCGACATCTTCCATTCCAACGCGCTGAAGAACGGCCTGCTGCCGGTGCGTCTGGCCGAGCCGGTGGTCGAGCGCATGCTGGCGGCGCTGCTGGCCGCGCCGGGCACCCGGCTGCGTGTGGACCTGGAAGCCCAGACCGTCACCGGGCCGCAAGGCCGCACCGAAGCGTTCGCCATCGATCCCTTCGCCCGCCATTGCCTGCTGGAGGGCCTGGACGAGATCGACTACACGCTGACCCAGCACGCGCGCATCGCGGACTACGAAGGCCGCCACGCGCCGCGCTGACCTGCCTCCCACCCATTCCAGAAAGGTTCCCCAAATGAAGATTGCAGTATTGCCCGGTGACGGGATTGGCCGCGAGGTGACGGCGCAGGCGGTCAAGGTGCTCAAGGCCGTGGTGGGCCACGCCCAGCCGCTGGAACTCGTGGAGGCGGCGATCGGCCAGGCCGGCATCGACGCCGCCGGCGATCCGCTTCCCGCCGCCACGAGCGAGATCGCACGCAAGGCCGACGCCATCCTGTTCGGCTCGGCCGGCATGCCGGGCGACGAGGCCATTCCGTTCATGATGCGTCCGGGTGCCAGCTTGCTGCGCCTGCGCAAGGAACTCGGGCTGTTCGCCAACTTCCGGCCGGCCTTCCTGTTCCCCGAGCTGCTCGGCGCCTCCACCCTCAAGCCGGAGGTGGTCGAAGGGCTGGACCTGATGATCCTGCGCGAACTCACCGGCGACGTGTACTTCRGCGAGCCGCGCGGCACCGGCATCAACGCGAGCGGCGAGCGCGAGGCCTTCAACACCATGCGCTATGCGGAGTCGGAAATCGAGCGCATCGCGCACGTCGCCTTCCGCACGGCGCGCTCGCGCCAGCGCAGGCTGTGCTCGGTCGACAAGGCCAACGTGCTCGAGGTCATGCAGCTCTGGCGCGAGGTCGTCACGCGCGTGGGCCGGGACTACCCGGACGTCGAACTCACGCACCTCTTCGTCGACGCGGCCGCCATGCAGCTGATGCGCGCACCGAAGCAGTTCGACGTGATCGTCACCGGCAACATCTTCGGCGACATCCTGTCCGATGCCGCCGCCATGCTCACGGGCTCCATCGGCATGCTGCCTTCGGCATCGCTGGCGGCAGGCAGCTTCGGGCTCTATGAGCCGGTCCACGGCACCGCACCGGACATCGCCGGCAAGAACCTGGCCAACCCGCTGGCGTCCATCCTCTCGCTGGCGATGATGCTTCGCTATTCCTTCGATCAGGCGGCCAGCGCCGAGCGCGTTGAACATGCCGTGCGCCGGGTGCTCGCCGATGGTCTGCGGACCGGAGACATCTTCCAGTCGGGCTGCACGCGGGTGGGGACCGAGGAGATGGGCGATGCGGTGGTGGCTGCGCTGGACGGGAAGCAGGTCGAGGCCTGAACAAGGCGATCGGCCGGGTCCGGGCCTGAAGTCAAGTCGCACCGTTCCTCGCCTGCAGCCAGCGTGGTTATGTTCCGGGGACCCAACAGGATCCTAGGGTTTACCCCAGAATCGACCCTCCCATGACGAACGAAGTGCTTTCATGCTGATTCTCTWGATGGTTCTTGCCGCAGCCGGCGCCCTGGTTTTCCACGGCGTCCGGACATCGAAAGAGGTCGACGAGTCGAACTGACCTGCTTCAGGCCGGGCTCGAGAGCACGACGACGCCATCGGCGGCCCGCACGCCCCGGCCCGCCGGCAGCACGAAGACCGGATTGATCTCCGCCTCGACCAGGCGTTCGCCCAGTTGCGCCGTCATCCGGGAAAAAGCCACGATCGCCGAGACCAGGGCCTCGACGTCGGCCTTCGGGCGGCCGCGGAAGCCGTCGAGCAGCGGCCAGGTCTTGAGGGCGTGCACCATCTCGACGGCCTCCTCGCGGCTCAGCCCCCCCGCCGTCGGGAGCAGCCGCAGGGTGGTGTCCTTGAACAGTTCGGCCGTGACACCGCCCATGCCCAGCAGGATGGCGGTGCCCAGTGCATCGCGGTGCATGCCCAGGATGAGTTCCGTGCCGCCGGAGACCATCTCCTGAACCAGGAAGCGCTCGGGCACGATGCCGGTCCTGGCTTCCACTTCGGCCTGCATGGCCGTCAGGCGCGCCCCCACCCGATCGGGCCCGAGGTCGACGGCTACACCGCCGACGTCGCTCTTGTGCGTGATCCGGCCCGACAGCACCTTGAGCACCACGCGGCCGCCCAGCGCCTGCGCGGCGTCTTCGGCCTCCCCCGGCGTACCGACGACCGTTTCCCCCGCGCAGGGGATACCGAAGCGCGCGAACAGTTTCTTCGCCTCGGCCTCGTCGAGCGATCCGGCCGGCAGGTCGGAGATCGACACCGGGGCGCCCAGCGCCGAGGCCTCATGCGCCCGCCACCGGGTGGCTTCCAGCATTCCGGCCAATGCCACGGTGCAGCTCTCGGCCGCCGAGAAGGCCGGCACACCGCGCTGCGTCAGCAACGCCGCGACCTCCGGTGCATGCGGACTGACATAGGCGATGACGGGCTTGTCGCTGCCGGCCAGGCAATCCTGGATGGCGCCGGCCATCAGTTCGGGCATTGCAAGACCCGACGAACCGACGATGATCGCCAGCGCGTCATAGCTCGGGCTGTCGAGCAGTGCGCGGATGGCGCCGCGCAGCAGGTCGGGCTTGAGTCCGGCCAAGGTCACGTCGATCGGATTGCGGTCAAGGGCCGCGTGGTCGCCGGTCTGCAAGGCCCGCAGGCGCGCGCCGGTCTCGGCGTCGGGCGGGGGCGTGTCGAAACCGGACACGCCCAGGCTGTCGGACACCAGCGTGCCGGCACCGCCGGTCGACGTGAGGATGGCGACACGCTTGCCGCGCAGCACCCGGCCGGTCGAGAGTGCCGCAGGGATGTCGAGCAGGTCGCCGAAGGTCTGGGCGCGGATCACGCCCACCTGCTTGAACAACGCGTCGTACATGCGGTCGGCCCCGGCCAATGCGCCGGTGTGCGAAACGGCCGCCTTGGCGCCCGCTTCGGAGCGCCCGATCTTGAACGCCACCACGGGCTTTCCGGCGCGTGCGGCCTTCAGCGCGGCGGCACGGAACTTCTCGGGATTGCGCACGCTTTCGACATAGAGGGCAATGACCTTGGTCGCCTCGTCATCGACCAGATGGTCGATGAAATCGGCCAGTTCGAGATCGACCTCGTTGCTGGTCGAGATCAGTTTCGACAGCCCGATGCCGCGCGCCGCCGCGCGCGAGAGCAGCGCGCCGAGGATGCCGCCGCTTTGCGACACCACGCCGATCGAGCCGACCGGGAAGTGGTCCATCTCGAGCGCACCGCTCGCCGAAAGCACGATGCGATCCGTCAGATTGACCAGACCGATGGTGTTGGGGCCGAGAATGCGCATCCGCCCTGCAGCCTCGACGAGCTGCGCCTGGCGACGCGCACCCTCCTCGCCGGTCTCGGTATAGCCGCTGGCCAGCACGATGGCCGCGGCGGTGCCTCGCGCAGCGAGCTCCTGCACGGCCAGGTGGGCGCGCTCGGCGCCGAGCAGGACGATGCCCACGTCCGGCACCGATGGAAGCGAGGCGATGCCGGGGTAGCAGCGCAGGCCGTCGATGCTGTCGGCGCGCGGATTGACCGGATAGATGTCTCCGCTGAACCCATGCTTGCGGAGGTAGGCGACCGGGCGGCCGGCGGTCTTGCTCGCATCGGCCGAGGCGCCGATGACCGCCACGCTGCGGGGCTTGAGGAGGCGTGAGATGGCGTCCATGGCGTGGTTACTCCCGGCCCGCGCGCGACGCGCTCGGGTCTGCGCTCTTCGCCAGGAAGGCCATCACCGACTCGCGATGCTCGCTGCTCGTGTAGCAGATGCCTTGTGCCTGGCTGCCCTGCGCGAACACCTGCTCGGGCGGCAGCTCGAAGCTCTGGTTGAGGATGGTCTTGCCCAGCGCCAAGGCGGTGGCCGACCCTTTGCTCAACTCGGTGGCCCACGCCCGGGCGTCGGCCACCAGGCTCTCGGCGGGCGCCTTGCGGTCGACGATGCCCAGCCGCAGCGCCTCGTCGGCCTCCACCTTGCGCCCCGTGAAGATCAGCTCCTTGGCCTTGGCGAGCCCGACACGGCGCGGCAGGAAATACATGCCGCCGCCGTCCGGCACGATGCCGCGGTGGATGTAGGACCAGCTGAAGCTCGCCGCGTCGCTCGCGATGATGAAGTCACAGGCCAGCGCGGTGTCGGCACCCAGACCCGACGCGGCGCCGTTGACGGCGGCGATGGTCGGCTTCGGCAGGGTGTGCAGCAAGGACTGCGCATAGTGCACGCGCTGCTGGCGGTGCCAGCCGTTGAAGGCAATCTCGCCGGCCGGTGCGCTCATGCGCCGCTCCATGCCGGCGACATCGCCGCCGGCGCAGAAGCCCTTGCCGCTGCCGGTGAGGACCAGCGCCCGGATCGCCTTGTCGGCCGTGACGCGTTCGAGGGCGGCAATGAACTCGGTGCGCATGGCGTCGCTCATCGCGTTGCGCTTGTCGGGTCGGTTCAGCAGCAGCGTGGCGACACCGTCGCGCACGCTCAGTTCAATCAGTCCGGTTGTCATCTCGATGCTCTCCGTTCAATCGGTGGTGATGTGGTTTTCCTTGACGACCTTGCGCCAGCGCGCCTCCTCGCCCTTGGCATATCTGTCGAGGTCCTGCGGCGAGCCGCCGTCGATGACAAGACCCTCGCCTTCCACGCGCTTGCGGAAGGACTCCGTCCGAACGGCCTTCCTGGCCGCGGCGTTCAGGCGCGCAATGACGTCGGGCGGCGTGCCTGCGGGCACGTACAGGCCGTACCAGCTGTCGGCGACGTAGCCCGGCACGCCGGCTTCGGCGATCGTGGGCACCTTGGCCAGCGCGGGGCTGGGCGATCGCGTGGCGGTGGTGACAGCCAGTGCGCGCAGCTTGCCGCTGTCGATGAACGTGCCGACCGCGGCCGCCGTCGCGAACATCATGTCGACCTGGCCGCCCAGCACGTCCGTGATCGCCGGCCCGGCACCCTTGTAGGGGATGTGGGCGATGTCCGTCTTCGTGAGGTTCTTGAAGAGTTCGCCGGCCAGGTGCGCCGACGTGCCGGCCCCTTGCGAGGCGAATGACAACTTGCCCGGACTGGCCTTCGCCGCATCGATCACGTCCTTGACCGACCCGAGGGGGCTGTCGGCACGCACCACGAGCACGTTCGGCGAAACCCCGACCAGCATGACCGGCGCGAACGCCTTCTCGTGCTTGTAGGGCAGCTTGCCTTGAATGCTCGGGTTGACCACGTGTGCGACGGTGGCCATCACGAGCGTGTAGCCATCCGGCGGGCTCTTGGCCACCGCGTCCGTTCCGATGATCGTGCCGGCGCCGGGCTTGTTGTCGATGATGACCGGTTGACCGAGTTCCTGGCTCATGGCGATGCCCATGGTCCTGGCCACCAGGTCGGTGCCGCCGCCCGGGGCGAAGGGCACGACGATCTTGATCGGCTTGTCCGGAAACGCGGCGATGGCGGGGGTTGCGAAGATGCCGCCGGTCGCACAAGCCAGCAAGAAGTGGACGGCCAACCTGGCGCGCACCAGGGTGTGGATGAATTGCATGGATTTGTCTCCGGGTTGCAGAAGGAAGGCGAGAGGCGGGTCGAAGCGGCGGTGCTGCTCTTCTCAACGACAAGCCGAGCTTAGGGAAACAAGCGCTGAAGGGCAGCCCCCTATTTCCATCCAGTGGAATTGGCTGCCAGGCTCGCATCGCCCGTACCGCCACCGCAACCCCATGCCTTCCGAGCCCTTTCAGGGGCGCCCCACCAGGAAATCCGCCGGATCTGGAGTCGCCGTCGCCTGAATCCGCTCTCCGGCTAGGCCCCCTGGGTGGACTCCTCCGAATCGACGTCCTGAATACACGCGTTGCGCAGCGGTCCAGGGCATTGCTCGCGAAAATCCATGAAACCGAGTGCACTGCCCGCCAGCGTGAACACCAGCAGGAAAACCCAGGCTGCGAGCGCCACCGCGCTGCGGGCCCTGGAACGCGTCCGCGCCAGATAGCCCAGCCACCGCTCCTCCCCAGGCGATGCGGAGCCCTCCAGCCTGGTCAAGTAGCTTCGGAGACGGGCCATTCGAGCGTGGACGGCCCAGGCCTTCAAGCCGCCATAGGCCGGGACAAGGATCGGGACCGCCCACACGAGCCCCTGGTAGCCGACGAAATCCCCCGCGCCCCTGACCAGCCAGGCGAAGAGGGCCGCCACGGCCAGGACGCTGGCCAGTTCGAGGCGCGCGAGCTCCGCCGTCGCGCCCTGCACTTCCTTGCGCAGTGCGATGTACTCTTCTTTTGGCAGCCATGCGTCGGCCATGTTCACTCCTCCATCTTTGCGGGTGGCAGCCATGAGTGACGCGGGATGGGCATCCCCGTGCCAGCCGCCTGCCGGCATGCATTGTGGAGCGAACGGACCGCTTCTACTGAGCGGAGGCGACCGAGGCCGTGCCCCCGGTCAGCAATGCGAACGCCTCGGAGCTGGCGCCGACTGTCGTGGCCGCTTCGACCAGGCGCAATTCACCCTTTGCAGCCTCACCGCTGACGATGCCCGCCGAGGACGCCAGGGCGACGGCGCCGGCCAAGATGAAGTTCCATGTCGTGTTCATTGATGCCTCTCTGAGGCGATAGTTTGAGCCCGATCGCCCGGGAAAAAACGACGCGAAAGGAACTGCAGTGTTCGCCCGCCAGAAACAATGGCATGGTCACGGCCATCTGGGTGACTCGGACGGAAGCGCCCCCATCCTGTGGCGAGGGAAAGGAATCACGTGAGCACCCAATCAGGCAGCGCCAGGCTTCGTCAACTACCGCCGGGCATCTGGTTGCTCGGCTTCGTCAGCATGTTGATGGACGTCTCCTCGGAAATGATCCACAGCCTGCTGCCGATGTTCATGCTGACCACCCTGGGCGCGAGTGCGTTGGCGATCGGCCTCATCGAGGGCCTGGCGGAGGCCACGGCGCTGATCGTCAGGATCTTCTCCGGGACCCTGAGCGACTATCTGGGCAGGCGCAAGGGCCTGGCCGTGCTCGGCTACGCGCTGGGCGCGCTCACCAAACCCTTGTTCGCCCTGGCCCCTTCGATCGGTATCGTGCTGACAGCGCGGCTCCTGGATCGTGTCGGCAAGGGAATCCGCGGCGCGCCTCGGGATGCCCTGGTGGCCGACCTGGCGCCGCCGCAGCTGCGCGGCGCCGCCTTCGGCCTGCGCCAGTCGCTCGATACCGTCGGCGCCTTCCTGGGCCCCTTGCTGGCCGTGGGCCTGATGCTGCTGTGGGCCGACGATTTCCGGGCGGTCTTCTGGGTTGCAGCCATCCCGGGCGTGCTGGCCGTCGCCCTGCTGATCTTCGGCCTGCGAGAGCCGGACCGGCATCGGGCCGGGCCCCGGACCCATCCGATCCGTCGCCAGAACCTGGAGCGGCTTGGCCGCGCCTACTGGTGGGTGGTCGGCATCGGCGCAGTGTTCGCGTTGGCCAGGTTCAGCGAGGCCTTCCTGGTGCTGCGCGCGCAGCAAGGCGGCATTCCGACAGCCCTGGTGCCACTCGTGATGGTGGCCATGAACCTGGTCTATGCGCTGTCGGCCTATCCGTTCGGAAAGCTCTCGGACCGCACGAGCCACACCAGGCTGCTGGCCCTCGGACTCGCCGTCCTGGTCGCCGCCGATCTGGTCCTTGCCTGGGGCAGTCACTGGGGCGGCGTCCTGATCGGGGTCGCCTTGTGGGGCATCCACATGGGCCTCACGCAAGGCCTGCTGGCCGCGATGGTCGCAGACACCGCGCCCGCCGACCTGCGCGGCACCGCCTACGGATTCTTCAACCTGGTCGGCGGTGTGGCCATGCTGATCGCCAGCGTCCTGGCCGGACTGCTGTGGGATCGACTCGGGGCGTCCGTCACGTTCTACGCCGGCGCCGGCTTCAGCCTGGTGGCGCTGGTCGGACTGGCCTTGCGGGGCGCAAAGCCCCGACCCGTCGGGGGCAGAGAAACAACCATCGACCGGGATTGACTGCTCCCAGCCCAGCCCATCCCGGCGCGGTCGCCAGACTCAGCCCTTGGGTGCGGGATAGGCCAGCTGACCTGCCTTGCCCATCATTTCCACGGTCTCGGCGACGGTGTAAAGCTGCGAGGTCTTGAGCAGGCGAATATGGCCGGCGAGCTCGACGGCGATGATGGCCGTGGCGGCCACCTTGGCGTCCGGCGCCTCGTAGATGATGAAGCCGTCATAGTCGCCCGCCATGTAGTACATGCTGAGCAGTTTCCCACCCAGCTTTTCCAACAGCGCCTTGACCGGAACGCTGCGGTCTTCAGGGTGCTTGGCGAGTTTCTGCCAGCCTTCCGTGTTGTAGCTGAAACTGGTCATAAAGATAGGCATGTGTGTCTCCATCTCGTTGAGATTGAGGCGGGCCGCATGCAGGCGGAATTGCCCGAAAAAGCACCGCCTCGCGGCGTGTCCCTGCGGGACGCCTCACGCTAGCCCCCGGTCAGGCCTGGGCCCTTGATGCAGATCAACCGGCGTGCGACGCCAGATGTTCGCGCACCGCGGCCACGTGATTGCCGACCTTGAAGATGGCGTCCCGCAGCTTCGCCTCGGTGCATCGAAATTCCTTGCACCAGTACTGCAACTCCACGGGGTCGTCGTCGAGGATCCGACCGGGATCCAGTGGTTTGAAATTGTCAAGGTCGTCAGGCATGCGCTCACCTCCGAATCAACGCTCCCCCCGCTTCCCCTCACTCTTGCCCACGCGTGTCCTCGTGTTCCTGGACCCACCTGATCGCCTGCTGCTCGGCTTGGCGCAGTGCTTCTGCCTCGGTCGCGTAGGCCTCGGTATCGCGCGGCAATTCCGTCTGCCGCCCGGAAGCCGTGCCGATGCACATGACCTCCGGCAGGAACATGCCGCGCCCATCGGGCCGGGCGGCGCAACTGAAGGTCCAGCCTCGGTACGCGAAGGGCTGCAATTGACCGCGATCTGGAGCATTCATTCAACCCCCTTGCCACCGGAGCCAGAATGGATCGATCGTAAGAGCGGGCTTCAATCCACGTTTGACCTGGATCAAGTTTCACCGCGGGAAAGGGGCCATCGGCAAGCCGGCTACTGGTTCGCTTGCAGCATGGCCGCCATCTTCTGGTGGATCAGGTTGACCGCCTTCAGCGGACGAAGCATCACCTTGAACTCGGTGATCTTGCCTTCCTCGTTCCACTTGATCATGTCGACTCCATTGACGCGGATGCCGTCCAGCTCGAGCTCGAACTCGAGAACCGCGTCTCGATCGCTCGTCAGTTCCCGGACATAGCGAAAAGTCGGATTGAAGAAGACCTGGAACGCGGCAGCGAGGTAGGTCTTCGTGATGGCTTTTCCGACTTGAGGTGTGTGTACCACCGGGGAATGGAAGACCGCCTCTTCCGCCAGAAGCATGTCGAGACCTCGCACATTGCGCTCCTTGACGAGCTGGTGCCAGATCGCAATGGGGGTGGACGACATGGAGTTGCTCCTGAAAATGAACGAGGCATCTGCCTGACGCAGCGACTCTGCCTTGGGTTGGCCTGAAAAACAAGCCGCGGGCAGCGGACTCCATGGGCCCAGGCGGCGGCCCGCGGTGTCAGGCCCTCAAGGCAGGCGCCGGGCGCGATCCCCGCGACCCCGGCGCAGCGCGCGCACGCGGCACCCAGGCTTCAGAGCTTGTCCTTCACGAAGCCGGCCGCGTTCTCGTCCGCAGAGGGGCTGCCCTCGTCCGAATGGGGGTTGGCCGGGTCGCCATCGGTCGGAAACTCCGGCTCCACGGGAAGCTGCGCGGGATCGTCCTCGGAGGGGACTTTGGGAGTGGTCATGGAATGGTTCCTTGGGCTTCGAGCCAACTCCCATTGTGAGCCGCCGGCTGCAGGAAATATAGACGGGAAGCCGATGTGCCAGCCGCCGCCGCGGTCTTGATCGATGTGCGCAAGACTTGTCGAATGGAGCGATGCAGCGCGTCGATGAGGTGCGGGGGGCGCGGAGGCGGAGGAATTGYATCGCATACGATCGCCCCCCATGACGCCATCCACCCCGGCCGAGCCGGACTCCCGCCGCTACGGCCGCCCCGATTCCGGATGGCGGCTCAAGATGTACATCGTGATCTTCGAGGCCGACACCCGCGCCGGCCGGGCGTTCGACCTGGCGTTGATCGCGGTCATCCTGGCCAGCGTGGCGGTGGTGGTTCTCGACAGCATGGCCTCCGTGCATGGCCGCTTCGCGACGCTCTTCAACGTCCTCGAATGGCTCTTCACGATCGCCTTCACGATCGAGTACCTCTGCCGCCTGGCCTGCGTGCGGCGGCCGATTCGCTATGCGAGAAGCGTCCTGGGGATCATCGACCTGCTGGCGCTGCTGCCGACCTATCTCGCCATCGTCGTGCCGGGCCTGCATGCGCTGATCGACGTCCGGGTGCTGCGGCTGCTGCGCATGTTCCGGATCCTGAAGCTCACCGCCTACGTGGAAGAGTTCGGCGCCCTGGGGCAGGCGCTCGCCGCATCGCGCCGCAAGATCCTGGTCTTCATGAGTTTCGTCATGCTGGTGGTCGTGATCATGGGCACGCTGATGTATGTGGTCGAGGGGCCATCGCACGGCTACACGAGCATCCCGGTGGGCATCTACTGGGCGATCACGACCATGACCACGGTGGGCTTCGGCGACATCACGCCGCATACCGACCTCGGCCGCGTGATCGCGTCGGCCATGATGCTGCTGGGTTGGGGCACGCTGGCCGTACCGACCGGCATCGTGAGCGCGGAGTTCACCACGAGCCGCATGCGCAGGCCGACCACGCGCACCTGCCACGAATGCCTGAGCGAAGGCCATGCGCCCAGCGCGCGCTTCTGCAGCGACTGCGGCGCGAAGCTGCCGCGCTGGCATCACGATGCGGCGGATGCGGCCGAAGGCCGGTAGAACCGTTCAGGCAGGACGCGCCGCATCGGCCTTGCGCACTTTGTCGACTTCTTCCATGGGGAGCATTTTTATTCGTGTCTCGGCGTTCCATAAGGAATGCGTTTGCTCGATGTGCCCGAATGGGGGCGGCGATCCGCAAAACAAATCCCACTGGCCCGGCCTAGACTGGGTGCCGGCCAAAGAGCCATTCACGAAARTCGAAACGTTGAGCTCCTTCGAATCCGAAACCCATCTCGTCCGCGCCGGGCGCACCCGTCCACGATCCTTGCCAGAACGCTCGATCGAATGCAGCRCCATCTCTAAACTCGCGTTTTCGGTTCCCTTCGTCTTGCCTGGATTGATCATGAAGCTGCGTTTGAATCAACTGTTCCTGGGCCTGGTGGCCTGCCTGACCCTGTCGCCGCTCATGGCGCAAACCGACAACAAGCCCTTGCGCATCGTCGTGCCGTTCGCGCCGGGTGGCGCGCAGGACGTCATCGCCCGCTACCTCGGCGCCAAGCTCAACGGCAAACTGGGCACCACGGTCATCGTCGACAACAAGGCGGGCGCGGGCGGCATCGTGGCGGCCGATGCCGTGGCCAAGGCGACCGACGGCGCCACGGTGCTGATGGCCACCGGTGGCGCCATCACGGTGGCGCCGCAACTGCAGTCCAAGCTGCCCTACGACCCCCGGCGCGACCTGGTCCCGGTGGCGTTGATCGCAGACACGCCCATGACCGTGGCGGTGCGCTCCGACAGTGCCTACAAGACGCTGGCCGACGTGCTGCGCGACGCGAAGGCACGCCCCGGGCAAGTGAGCTACGCCTCGACGGGCAACGGCACGGTGTCGCATCTCACCGGCGCATTGCTGGGCCAGGCCGCCGGCGTCACGCTGCTCCACGTCCCCTACCGCGGCGCCTCCCCTGCGCTGACCGATCTGATGGGTGGGCAGGTTTCGATGATCGTCACCAGCGCCGCGTCGATCGACCCGATGGTTCAGAGCGGCAAGGCCCGCGTGCTCGGCACGTTCTCGAAAGCGCAGCTGCCCACGCTCGGCAATCCGCCGACCGTGGGCGAAGCCGGCAAGCTCCGCGGGATGGAGGTACCGATCTGGGTGGGCGTGATGGCGCCTGCCCGCATGCCGGCCGATCAGGTGAAAAAGCTGTCTGCCGCACTGCTCGAGGTGTGCCAGTTGCCCGAGACCCAACAGCACTTTGCGCAGCTGGGCGCCGTCAGCACCTGCGGCGGCAGCGCGGAACTCGACAAGGTCATCGCCGAGGACAGCCAGCGCTGGGCCGACGTCGTCAAGCTCGGCGGCATCAAGCTTGATTGAACAGGCGCAGCGCTACCGTGTGGGCATCGCGGGCGCCGGCGCGATCGCGCTCGCCAGCGCGGCCTGGCTGATCCGGGCCGGGCACGGCGCCATGCTGTGGTCGCCCGGCGGTGCCGGCACCGAGACCCTGCGCGCGAACCCGTTGCACACCGAAGGGCTGCTGCAGGGCGCGTTGGCCGTGCCGGTGGCGGACGACCCGGCCCGACTCTGCCGGGACAGCGACGTGCTGCTGGTCGCCGTACCGGCCAATGGCCATCGCCGCGTGATGGATGCGCTGCTGCCATGGCTGCGCGACGGCCAGGTGGTGATCGTCAGCTCGATGGCCTCGCTGTCGGCCCTCTACCTGCATGAATGCACCCTGCGTGCCGGCAAGCGGGTGACGGTGGCCAGCTTCAACACCACGGTGCTGACCGCGCGCCGCGCATCGGCCGGCCATGTGCGGATCATGATGCGGCGCAGCGCGGTGGGCGTATCGGCGCTGCCGCAGGCGCAGACGGGCGCGGCGGTGGCGTTGTGCACTGCGCTGTTCGGCGACGGCTTCTCGGGCCAGGCGAACGCGCTGGACAGCGCGCTCTCCAACGTCAACCCGGGCACCCACGTGCCGCTGGCGTTGTTCAACTGGACCCGCATCGAACGCGCCGAGTCCTGGCCGCAGTACCACTGCCTCACGCCCGGCGTGGCGCGGGTGATCGAGGCGCTGGACGCCGAGCGGCGCGCACTGGCCCATGCTTTCGGCATCGAGGTCGGCAGCGTCGAGGCGCATTTCGCGCGCTCGTTCGGCACCACCGCCACGCGGCTGCAGGACATCGCGGACGAGCTGCACGCCCAGCGCGGCGGCCCGCCCGGGCCGACCCGCCTGGACACGCGCTTCCTGACGGAAGACGTGCCGTACGGACTGGTGTTCCTGCAGGCGCTGGGCCGTCTGGCGGGCGTGCCGATGCCGGCGACCCGCACGATGGTCGACAGCGCTTCGCTGGTGGCCGGCCACGACCACGTGCAGGACAACGACCTGCTCGAACCGCTCGGCCTCGCGAGCGAAACGGTCGCGGGCCTTCAGGCCCGCCTGCGCTGAGCCGGCGCGCCGGTCAGGCGGCGAAAGCCCCGTAGGCGGCTTCGTCCATCAGCGCATCGAACCGGCCGGGCTCGATCGCGTCGAGCTTGAACACCCAGCCCGCGCCCATCGGGTCGGTGTTGAGCAGGTCGGGCTGGTCGACCAGCACGGCGTTGCATTCGACGATCTCGCCGGTCGTGGGCATGTGCAGGTCGGCGGCCGTCTTGGTCGACTCCACCACGCCGACCGCGGCGCCCTGCGTGTGGCGGCCCAGCGCCGGCAGTTCGACCAGCACGATGTCGCCCAGCGTTTCCTGCGCGTGGCGCGTGATGCCGACGGTCGCCGTTGCGTCGCCCGTTTCCTGCCGCACCCAGAGGTGCTCGGGGGTGTAGCGGATCATGCGCTCACCTCTGGAAAAATGGGCTCGCCCATGTTGAGCATGAGCCGGTTGGCCCAGGCGAAAAGTGCCACGGCATGGATCAGGTCGAGGACTTCCATGTCGGTCAGCCCGGCCTGCTGCAGCGCGCGGACGTGCGCGGCCGAGAGTGCATCGGGCTTCAGCGCGAGCTCGGCGGAGAACTTGACGATGGCCTGCTCGCGCGGCGTGGTGCCCGCCGAAAGAGGATCGTTGAACAACTGCGTGATCACGTCGCTGCGCTTGGCCAGCTGCTCGAAGCGCTGGGCATGCACCGACGCGCAGTAGACGCAGCCGTTGAGGCGCGATTCCACCGTGGCACCGAGCTCGCGTTCGGYGCGCGGCATGCCGCCGGGCGCGAACATGATGGCGTTGAAGGCAATCGAGCGCTGCAGCAGCATTTCGGGCTGGTGCGCCAGCAGCAGGAAGTAGGCGGACTGCTTGGCCTGCGGGCTCATTTCCTCGAGCGCGGCAATCTGCTCGGGGCTCGCGCTCGCCAGGTCGACCGTTTCCAGCCAGGCCTTCCAGCCCAGCACCTCGTTGGTGAAGCCGTTGATGCGGATCGGCGCGCTCATTTTCTAACCTCCGTGCTTCGCACTGCGGTGCGAGCTTGCTTGGGGCGGCCCGGCGCGGCGCTCATTCCACAGCCTCCGCTTGCGCCATCGCCTGCAGCCCGACGGCCACGCGAATCTGGTACGACAGGAACGCGATCAGCTGGCCCAGCGCGACGATGGCGGGCGTGCTGAGGCCCACGCCCAGGAGCGCATCGATCGCTGCGCGGTCGCCCTCGATCGGGCGGTCGATCAGCTTGGCCGTGAACCCCAGGATCGTCTGCAGGCGCGCATCGGCCGGCACCGCCGCATCGCCGCTGGCGACAGCAGCGACCAGGCCGGCGTCCGCACCTTCGGCCAGCAGGCGGCCGCGGTAGTGCGCGGCCAAGGTGTCGGCCTTCGACAGCCGGCACGCATGCAAGGCCACCAGCAGCCGTTCGGTGACGGAGATGCCCTTCACCGCCGGTGAAAACATGCTCTCGTAGCTGCCCTGGGTGGACGCGACGATCTTCGGTCGCTGTCGCCGCAGTGCGTAAAGGGGGTGATCCGTGGCCAATGGAACGGCCTGGTCGATCACGTCGACCGTCGATTCAGTGGATGTCATGTCGTGGGTGGATGGGCTGTGGTCTGGGAAAGGAAACGGCGCGCGGCGCTCAGCCGGTCACGGTCTGCAGCGGCTCGCGGGCGGGTGCGCCGGGCGGTGGCGCCGGCACCCATTCGTCGCCGAGCAGCTCGGGCTCGTCGTAGGCCTCGAGGTTGGCGAAGTGCTGCGCGAAGTCTTCGCGGTAGAACAGGCTGGCGAGGCCGCCGGCAAGGCGCCTGGCACCGTCGCTGATGTTGGGGATGTCGCCCGACACGGTGCCATGCGACAACGCGGCCGGGTAGCAGAAGCAATGGATGCGGTCGAGGCCCGGGCAGGCGCCCGCGGATTTCTCCTGCAGTTCGAAGGCCGGCCCCAGATCGGGCGAGTCGGCCAGCTCTTCGTCTTCGTTTCCGGGCGCGGGCTCGAAGCGGTCCTTCCAGGCCCGGATGTGCGGCGCGATGGCCGCGAACTCGGGCCGGCCGAACCAGTCGATCCGGAAACCGGTGGCGACGATCAGGAAGTCGACCTCGAACTCACCCCTGGGCGTCGAGATGGCCAGTGCATCTCCGGTCATCTCGACGCCACGGATCGGGCAGCCGAAGTTGAAGCGCACGTTGGGGTGGCGCGAGACGCGCTGGGTGCTGCCGCGCGGCGGTGGCACGTTCGCGACGTTGATGTAGTGGCGCAGGCGCCACTTGAGTTCGTCGGGCAGGTCGTAGTGGCCCTGCGTGAGGCCCGGCACGCCGGCGCCCTTGCCCTTGTTGACGCGCGGCAGGTCGTCGCGCCGGATCAGCAGATCGACGCTGCGCGCACCGGCCTCCAGTGCCGTGGCCGCACTGTCCATCGACGACGAGCCGGCACCGATCACGCCGACGCGCAGGCCGGCGAGGCTGTCGTAGTCCATCTCGTCGGAAGAGTGGGCCCAGCGGGCGCGCGGCAGCCCGCGCACGAAGGCGGGAACCGTCGGGCCGCCCAGGCCGTCGCGGCCCGTGGCCAGCACGACGCGGCGCGCCAGCACCTTGCTGGCGCCGGCGCGCGTCTGCAGGTCGAGGCCCACCATCGCGTCGGCGCGCGGGTGGATGGCCACCACTTGCGTGTCGTTGCGCACATCCACCGCCATCACGCGCCGGTACCAGCGCAGATAGTCCATCCATTGCAGGCGGGGGATCTTGTCCATGGCCGTCCATGCGTCCGGCCCGAACTGCGCTTCGAACCATGCGCGGAACGTGAGCGCCGGCAGCCCCATCGCCGGTCCGGTGAGCTCCTTGGGCGAGCGCAGCGTCTCCATGCGCGCTGTGGTCGCCCAGGGGCCTTCGAAGCCGGCGCCCGCACGGTCGAACACCACGGCACGGATGCCCAGCTGCGCGAAGCCCACGGCGGCGGCAAGGCCTGACTGTCCGCCGCCGATGATCGCCACGTCGAGCACCGCCTGGCCGTCATGCACGCGGGGCGGCATCCAGTCGCGTGCCGGCCAGCCCAGCCATTCGAGGTCTTTGGCAAGACGCCGCTCGAGCGCGGCCAGACCGCCGGGCGAAGAATCCAGCGGAGAACGAGACAAGGAGGAAGAAGTATCTGTTTTCATTTTTGGATGGCGGATTCAGTCCAGGCTGATGTTGGCGGTCCTGGCGACCTCTGCCCACTTCAGCCGGTTGGCATGCACGGTCTGCTTGAACTGGGCCGGCGATTCGATGCGCACGGTGTTGCCCTGGCTTTCGAATCTGGCGCGCAACTCGGGCTGCTCCATCACGGTCCGGATCGCCTTATTGAGCTTGTCGACGATGGCCGGGTCGGTTCCCCTCGGCGCAAACACGGCGAACCAGATGGCGCTGTCGAAGCCCTGCGTGCCCGGCAGTCCGCTCGATGCGATGGTCGGCACGTCCTTGATGGCCGGCACCGGCTTGACCGTGGTCACGCCGAGCAAGCGCACCTTGCCCGAAGCCAGTTGCGGCAGTGCCGTTTGCACCTGGTTCATGATGCAGCAGGTCTCGCCGCGCACCACCGACAGGATGGCTTCGGGCCCGCCCTTGTAGGGCACATGAACCATGTTGAGGCCCAGCCGCGAATTGAATTCGGCGAACGCCATGTGCGTGCCGGCGCCGTTGCCGGTCGATGCGTAGTCGTACTTGCCCGGGTTGGCCTTGATCAGCGCGACGAATTCCTTGAGCGTCTTCGACGGGACGACATCCGTATTCACCATCAGCACGTTCGAGACGTCCAGCACCGGGGACACCGGCACGAAGTCGTCTTCCACGTCGAACGCGAGCTTCTTGTAGATCGCCGCATTGCTGCCGTGCGTGGCGGCCGTGCCGAACACGAGGGTGTAGCCGTCCGGCTTGGCATGCACGACATGTTCACTGGCGAGGTTGCCCGCCGCGCCGGACTTGTAGTCGATGACGACCGGCTGCCCCAGCTGCTTGCCGAGCGGCTCCTGGATGGCGCGCGCCACCACGTCCACCCCGGACCCGGCCGGAAAGCCCATGACCATCGTGACCGGCCGGGTCGGCCACTCCTCGGCCGATGCCGGCGCGCAGAACGCGGTCAGCGACGCCGTKAATAGCAGGAGCAAGGCAACAAATGGATTCTTGCGGCGTAAGACGTTCATTCAGGTTCTCGCAAAGTGGACGGAATGCGTGGGTCACGCGCATCAACCATACCGCCATGACGTGCAGTCGCTGTGGAAGTGCGTTCAGTCTAAGCGTCACCGCTGCGCATGTTTTTCTCAAATTTGCACCAAAAATCCGATGGAGAGAAAAAAATTGCTCTTCAAGATGCTTTTGTGGAATTGGATACTCGCGGCTGCCGGATCTCGAGCGGCTGGGGGACTACGCCACCGGGCGAAGACGCTGGAGGCCAGGCACGCGCAGGCCGGGGCGCGAAGGCGAAGCAAACTCTCGGCTGGCAGGCAGCAGTGGAAACAACTCAGGTTGCGGACCGGTCGCCATTTGGCGGCTGCAACTTCGTGGCGATGCCGTAGAGCGCAAGCAGGCCCAGCACGTGCCCGATCGCGACGCCTGGTTCACCTGATTCGATCCGGGCGATCGTCTGGACGTGGACACCCAGTCGGGCGGCAGCTGCGGCCTGGCCGTCGCCGGCACTGGTGCGGGCCAGCCTGGCCGCCGCGCCCATGTCCTTGATCGCCTGGAGGGCGTCGCCACCGATGTCTGCCGAGATGCGCTTGCCTTGAGCCATCCGCGGATTGTCGCTGCACAATCGGCGCGTGCCTCGCATCCCTGACCCGCCACCCAAGCCCTATTGGCTCTACCTCCTGGAATGCGAGGGCGGCCTGTACTACGCGGGGATCGCGCTCGACGTGGAGCAGCGCTTCTTCCAGCATGTCTTCGGACTGGGCGCCAAATTCACACGCGCGCGGCCTCCAGTGCGGGTGCTCGCAGCCCGCGAATACGCTTGCAAGGGTGATGCATTGCGGGCGGAATTCAGGCTCAAGGCGCTGCCGCGCGCTGGGAAGCTTGGCTTCTTCGAGAGCGAAGCGTAGTCGGGGCTTTGTTCAGCCCGGCCTGTGCCGAATCAGCTAGCCTGGTGCACCTTGACGCCAGCGCCGCGCAGGGCCGTCATGGTCTTGGGTGGTGTGTGAGATGGCACCACGATCAAGGACGCCGCGCGGATCGGAGCGATCACGTAGGGCGACGCACTCAGCAGCTTCTCGCTAGAAGCCAGCACGACCGTCTCCGCCGAACGCTCATGCAGCGCACGCTTGACGTCGGCCTCTTCAGCATCGCCCGTGCTCAGCCCCGCCTCGGGGTGAATGCCGGTCACGCCCATGAAGAACAAGTCGGCGCGAAACCGCGATGCGGCCTCGATGACCGTGGCGCCCATGTTCACCATCGAGTGCCGAAAGAGTCGCCCACCCAGCACGATGATGTCGATGTGCCGATGAGCCGCCAGCTCTACCGCCACATTGGGACTGTGAGTGATGACGGTGCCGCGCAGGTCCGCCGGCAAGTGACGCGCCACTTGAATGGCGGTGGTCCCCCCGTCGAGGAACACCACCTGGCCGGACTTGATCAGTTTCGCCCCGTGGCGGCCAAGGGCCTGCTTTTCGATGGATGACACCTGCTCGCGCACGCGCAGGTCGCCGACGGCCACCGAGGCCGGCAAGGCGCCTCCGTGCACGCGTTGAAGCTTGCCTTGCATCGCCAACTCGCGCAGGTCCCGGCGGATGGTGTCTTCGGACGTCTCCAGTTCCTGGGCCAGGTCCTTGGCCACGATTTGCCCTTGCGCAGCAAGGCGTTTGAGGATGAGTTGTTTGCGCTGGGCAGTGAGCATGATTGAAGGCCGCAAGTGACTTGCGGCTTTGTAGCAGGGCATCGTATGATTGCACGAAACTGCACGATATCGCATGAAAGAGCACAATGATCCAATATTCCGAGTCGAGAAGCCGCCCCCTGCTGGTTCTCATCGCCGGGCCCTACATGTCCGGTACGGGTGGCGATCCCGAACGCATTGCCGTCAACCGCGCGCGACTTGAAAGTCAGGCGCTGCCCATTTTCCAGCGAGGCCATTTGCCGCTGGTGGGCGAGTGGATGGCGTTGCCCATCATTCATGCTGCAGGCGGCAAGGTGCATGGCGACGAGGTGTTTCAGCAGTACCAGTACCCGGTCGCGCACCGGCTCATCGAGCGTTGCGATGCGGTGCTGCGCATTCCGGGCGAATCGAAGGGGGCCGACATGGACGTGGCCAGGGCACGTGAACTGGGAATGCTCGTGTGCCACGACGTGCGCGAGTTGCCAGATCGTTCCCAGGCTGCCTGACATGCCGCGCCCACATCATCGCGAACGGCCACTGCCCGCCAACAGCCGTGTGCGCGTCGTCGACCAGAAGACTTTGGCCGACGATTGGTTCGTGCTCAAGAAAACGAGCTTCGAGTACCGACGCAACGACGGGCGCTGGCAGCTCATGCACCGCGAGAGCTACGACCGCGGCAACGGCGCAGCGCTGCTGCTGTTCAACCAGGAACGCGGTACCGTGGTGCTGACCCGCCAATTCCGCTTTCCCACCTTTGTGAATGGGTGTGAAGACGGCTTGCTGGTGGAAGCCTGCGCCGGCCTGCTTGACGACGACGATCCGCTCGCCGCCATCCGCCGAGAAGCGCAGGAGGAGACGGGCTATGCCGTGCGCGAGCCGCGCAAGATCTTCGAGGCCTACATGAGTCCTGGGTCCGTCACGGAGAAGCTGCACTTCTTCGTGGCGGAGTACGACGACAACGATCGCGTAGGGCAAGGGGGAGGAGAAATGGCCGAGGGCGAGGACATCGAAGTGTTGGAATTGCCGCTTGCGCAGGCCATGGAAATGATCTGCACCGGACAGATTCAGGATGGCAAGACCATCATGCTTCTGCAGCACGCCACGATGGTTGGATTGCGACGACTCTAGCGGCAGGCGATTGCGCCGGACGCCAGCATCGCGGGTCGAGGCGCCAGATTCTCAATGTTCCGCGCCCCGGATGCGAGGGCATCGGTCAGAATGCAGCCGTGGACACAACCGAGCTGCATAGCCACCTGCTGGCCATCTTGGCGGCGGACGCGGTCGGCTACTCGCGCCTCATGTCGCTCGACGATCGAGCCACCGTTGCTGCGCTGGACGCCGCGCGCGCCGTGTTCCGCGAACATATCGCCACGCATGGCGGGCGCGTGGTCGACACGGCCGGCGACTCCGTGCTGGCGGTGTTCAATACCGCCGCCGGTGCAGTCAGAGCGGCGCTCGCCGTGCAACAAGAATTGGCCGTTTCTGCGACGGATGTGCCCGAAGAGCGAAGGTTGCGCTTTCGCGTCGGCGTGCATCTGGGCGACGTGATCGAGAAGGCCGACGGCACGGTCTACGGTGATGGCGTGAACATCGCGGCGCGGCTGCAGGGTCTTGCCGAACCGGGCGGTGTCACGCTATCCGATTCGATTCGACATGCCGTCATCGGCAAGGTGGCGGTCAGTTTTGAAGACCTTGGGGAGCAAGCGGTCAAGAACATCGCTGATCCAGTGCGAGCCTACGGGGTACGCGTGCCGGGCGCCGCGCCAGCCCACCGCGCCATGCCATCGGTTCCCATAGCTTCTCCCGCCGGCGGAGCCATCGACCTCTCCCTGCCTGAGACGCCTTCGATCGCCGTCCTGCCATTCAACAACATGAGCGGCGACCCGGAGCAGGATTTCTTTGCGGACGGGCTGGTGGAAGACATCATCACCACGCTATCGAAGATCGCGGGCCTGCTCGTCATTGCTCGAAACTCCACCTTCTCCTACAAGGGCCGCGCGGTCGACGTGCGCCTGGTGGCACGCGAGCTCGGCGTGCGGTATGTACTGGAAGGCAGCGTGCGCAAGAGCGCCAACCGGATCCGAATCACCGCCCAACTGATCGATGCGGCAACGGGCGTGCATGTCTGGGCCGAACGATATGACCGTCAACTCGAGGACATCTTCGCCGTCCAGGATGAAATCACGCTGGTACTTGCGACCGAGATGCAGGTCAGGCTGACCGAAGGCGAGCAGGCGCGGCTACGCTTTGCGACGACCAGCAACGTCGAGGCCTGGAGCCTGTGGGCGCAGGGGTTGTCGCACTACCGCCGCGGGCTGAGCCGTGAGGGCCTGGGCCAAGCGCTCACATGCTGGCAGCGTGCCAACGCGTTGGATCCGAGCTCGGCGTCTCTGAATGCCATGCTCGGGTTTCTGCACTTTGTCGACGCCCGCTTCGGCTTCTGGGACGATCGTGCGACCGCACTGCGCAAGGGCGGCGCCTACGTCGACAAGGCGCTGTCGCTCGACCCCGAGAACGCCGATGCGCAAATGACGCGCAGCCTCCTGTTGCTGCTGCAGCGACGATTCGACGAGGCTGTCGCGGCAGCACGCCAGTCCATCGCACATGGTTCGGGATCGGCCGACAACGTGCAGTTTGCGTCGTTTGTGTTTGCCAACGCCGGCCTCGCACAGGAAGCTGTCGAACAGATGGAACGGGCGATGAAGTTGAGCCCCATCTGTCCGCCGACCTATCTGGGCAACCTCGGAAACGCCTATCGGCTGGCGGGTCGATTCGACGAGGCCATCGCCGCTTATGAGGCGTATCACCAACGCAGTCCGGGGCGCGGGGTGACGGACCTGGTGATCATCTACGTGCAACTGGGCCAGCCTGAGAGAGTGAAGTTCTGGGCGTCGCAACTTCTTGCCGCGCAGCCCAACTTCACTGTCGCTTCATGGATGGATACCCAGGTTCGAAAGGACGTGGCCGCGCTCGAGGCCGAGGCCGCAGCACTTCGTGCCGCAGGGCTTCCGGACTGAGACGCTCATCTCGCCCGAAAGCGGTGACACGGAGTTGCTTGCGTCCGAGTTGCTTCCCCGCTGCGCCCAGAAAATGCCGGCGGCGTTGTTTTGACGTCATGGCGTCGAGGGTGTGAGACGGCGCGGAAGAAGACCTGCGCTCGTGCTTCGCGGCCGACCGGCTGGCGGATGGGCGGGTGGCGCAGGCGACCCAAGCCTGGCGCGGCGTTATCCGCGCCGCTGCCCGTCCACGAACACCGCATGCCTCGAGCTCGAATGCTGGCCTCATTCCCGGAGGTTGGGCCGCTTGAATCGAGCAATCGGGATGTGAAGGGCCTGTTCACACTACTTCCGGGGATCGCGGAAGTAGTGTGGACAGGCCCTAGATCATTGCCCGCAATCGGCGCTGGGCGCGCTCGAGTCCGACGATCAAGCGATTCTCGATGCTTTCCGCCTCCGTGATTCGCTCGTCGAGCCACGCTGCATCCGTGCTTCCGACTTGGGACATCTTCTGCATCATGACGACGATGAGGGCGTTTTGATCCGTGATCAACCCATCCCAGAGATCAATATCCGCCTGGGCGCCTTGTATTTCCACGTAGCTGGCTGTCATCGCTGCCTCCTGCTCGCGTGTCTGCGTAGCGTAGCACTGCGCCCCTTCGGGGGGAGGATGGCAAAGACGAAGGCGTGCCTTCATCGTCGGAAAGTGCCCGAATCGGGTGCCGCGCACCACATGCCGAAGCTGTCATGCCCGATGAGCTTGATGCGCGTGGCGCGGTCGTGGTCGATTGCCGCGGCGAGACCGAGAACGCTTCGCCTGAAGAATGGCCTGCCGCGCTACAAATACAGTGTCACCACCTCGACCACCGAGCCCTTCGACATCACAGGTATCGCCAGCAAAGCCCAGGAGCCGATCGATGCTGCCGCAGCTGCCGGCGCTCCCGATTCATCGGCAGGCCAGTCATTGATCACGGGCGTCCCGCTGGTCCACGCCTTGACGATCGATCCCGTCGGCGGCGAGAGGGGCAGCGTGGCCTCGATCCGTGACGCCCCCCCGTGCAGTTCGCTGAACGCGAAGACTCGCCGTAGTTGGGCCCGGGGCTCGTCCAGCGTCCATTGCTCGATGCGTCGAGCCAGTGGCAGTTCAGCACCGGCGAGGAAGGTCACGACATGGCACTCTTCCTGCTGCGACGCGAACGGAATGGCCAGACCGCGCTGCAGACCGGCTGCTGCGGCCTGTCGAGTGCGCACGAAGCGCCCCGTCGAGGCCGGCAGATCCTCCAGAAAGACGGCATGGCGGCTCAGCCACGCCCGGCCCGGGAGACCCGCGCCACGCTGAAGATGGGTCTGACGCGTGATCGTCTCGAAGGTCTGGGCGTTCTGCCCGAAGGCACCGTCGACGAGGGTCATTTCGCCGCGACCGCCGGCGTCGTCGCGCCAAAGCTCGAGCGCGCCACTGCCCTTGGCCTCATGACCACAGAACATCACGAGCACCGAAATGAGGCGGTCGTGCTCAAAGCTCGGCAGCGCGATGGCGCAGGTGAGACCGGCGGCCTTTGCCGCGGCGTTGCGACGAAAGAACGAACCTTCGAACTGCGGCAGCAGGATGGGCCGGCGCTCCTCCCAGGCCCGCCCGGGCAGTCCCTCACCGCGACCAAAGCACATCTCCCGGCTGATGGCCGCGAATCGCCTGGCAGTCCCGAACGCCCCGCCGCCGAACTCGAGCAGCGAGCCGTCGTGGCTGGGCACCCAAAGTTCGGCTGCCTTGATAAAAGTGGGGGTCATGATGCCTCCCGGTGTGTGGACTATTTAAAGCAAGTTGCAGGCCATATGAACCACCTCCTGCGTCATTGCGACCGCACAGGCAAGGTGCGTGCGAGACGGTCGCTGGATTGCGCCCACTCTTGCCTTCGTACATCATTGCGTCCGCAGTTCGAGTCGCTTTGACGAAGGATGCGCCGGGTGCCACGAGACACACGCCCAGGCTGGCGCCCATTGAGGTCATGCCAGGTGTACTGCACCGAATCGCTACTATCGGCCGTCATGGAACAGTCCACGCACGCTCACCCGACACTCGGCGAGAAGGCGCCTGGTTTCCGGCTTGCCGCAGCGGGCGGCGGCGAGGTCGCCCTATCCGACTACCTGGGCCGCAAGAATCTGCTGCTGTGGTTTTCCAAGGGCCTGTACTGCCCCTTCTGCCGTCGCAATATGGCGCGCCTGAGCCAGGTCTACACAGAGTTTGTGGCGTTGGACGCCGAGATCCTGCAGATCACCCACAACACGCAGAAAGAAGCCAACGTCTATTTCCGAAACTACCACCTGGCCACTCCTTACCTCTGCGATGCGGACTGGCGCGTGCATTTGGCCTACGGGGTTGCGCTGGAACGACAGAGCTTGGGCGCGGTGGCCGAAAATTGGGTGAGCTCCTCCGCGATGGTGGCTCAAGACCTGCTGTTGCACGGCGAAAAATCGCCGCCGCCGATCCCCGCTTTGCGCCTGGGCCGCTTCCAGTCGCCACAGTTGGTGGTAGCAGTCGATCGCGCCGGTGTGGTTCGCTACGTGTGGAGCGGCGGGCCCTTCGATACATTGCCCACCGTCGCCGAACTTTTGTCGGTGCTCCAGTCGATGCGCTCAGAGTTCCCGATCGCCGGTCGGGCCCCTTGAAGACGGGTCTGGACTCGCATCGATGCAGAGATTTCCTGGGCACCTGGATGACCGGAAACCGCCTGACAGCATGAGTTCGCCGAGCGGCAGGAAAAGACCGGAACCGCGCGCGGTACCGATACCGCTGGGCCCCACGTGGTCGTTCCCAGGTGCCCGGAACGGGTCGAGAATGACGGCGTGTTTTCACTGTCCATCGTCCAAGATGCAACGCGGCGTGCCCTGGCAGACGGTGCACTGCAGCCGATCGAGACTCAAGCCATCCTCCTCGACAGCGATGGCGTCCGGTTCGTCTTGCACACGGTTTCGAGCCTCGCGCGCAAGGACAAGGCGCGCCATGTCGCGGCAACCGGGGATCCGCTCGGCGACTACGACCGTTCTCTGTTCGTCGGCGAGCTCGGGCCTTCGCACTACGTTCTGCTGAACAAGTTCCAACTGCTCGCCGGCCATGTGCTGCTCGTCACCCGCAGCTTCGAACGCCAGGAGCGCCTTCTTACCGTCGAGGATTTCGCGGCGCTCATCACTTGCCTGAGTGAAGTCGATGGGCTCGGCTTCTACAACGGGGGCGTCGAAGCCGGGGCCAGCCAACGGCACAAGCACCTGCAGCTTGTGCCGCTCCCGCTCACGCGCGAAAGCCCGGACGAAGTACCGATGGAGCGAGCGCTCGGCAGCGGCGCGCGGCTGCCGTTCAGGCATGCGTTCGCACATCTGGCGCCGCAGGCGACGGCTCCCGAGTTGCATGCCCTCTATCGCGAGTTGCTTCATCGGTGCGGCATTTCCGCCGTTGCCACCGAAGAGGGCGAAGTTCAGTCGGCACCTTACAACCTGCTGATTCGCCGAGGCTGGATGTTCGTCGTGCCGCGTTCGCGCGCCTGCTTCGAATCGATCTCCGTGAACGGGCTCGGCTTCGCTGGCTCATTGTTCTTGCGTTCGCGAGAGGAACTGGACCGCGTCCATGCAATTGGGCCGATGCAGGTGCTGCGCGCGGTTGCGGTGCCGCAGGACGTGCCTCATGACGCATGACCGAACATTCGAGACCGAAGGACCGCGAAGGGTCGCGCTCCGTCTTTATGGCGGCAAGGTTGACCCAGGATGTCTCACAGCAGTACCTTCACCAGCCGGTCGAGCAGTTCCTGCGCCGAGAACATCGTGAGCGTGAGCGGCAGCACGGGCAGCAGGGTCGTGGCGGCCAGATGCAGCACGGTCTTCAGGGTGAACGGCGCCCAGCGCATGTCCTCGACGATGGCGAAGCTGTTGCCCATGTCGGCCAGCGACTGGACATCCTCGCTGCCGAGCAGCTCTTCGCCGGGCCGGGCGCCGCTGCGCAACCACTTGTGGTCGAACTCGCGCGCATAGCGTTGCGCCAGCGTGCCGTACTCGCGGCGGCCCCTGTGCTCCGCGGCTTCCAGCTGGGGGCTGAACAAGCACAGGGGCCCCAGGATCACGCACACCATCAGGACCACCACCCCGGCGATCTCGATCTCGAACTCGAGCAGCTTGGCACCGCCGAAGAAGATGCGGTCGGCGATCACACCGGCGAGCAGGACGCCCTGCGCGAAGAGGAAGGGCGCGAAGGCGACGCGCACCAGCGCAAGAAAGCCCAGTCCACCGCAGCGGTCGGGGTGCGTCGGGATCAGGCGCAGCTCGATGCGCGAGACCTGCCACAGGAAGCGCGCCCAGATGAACAGCCGCAGATACCAGCGCAGGAGCAGGAACTGGAACAGCGGCAGACTCACGCAGGCCAGCCACCAGCCGGCCAGCGTCAGCTTCAGCTGGCCCTCCACGACGACGCCATACCAGCTCGAGACGTCGAGCGTCAGTCGCGTGCGCCAGACGACGAAAGCGCCGATGGCATACACCAGGACCACGAGAAGCAGCTCGGCCCAGAACGAGTTCCGAAGGCGCAGCGCCGACGCGATGGCCAGGCCGAACCGGGTCCGCGACGCGTCCGGAATCAGGCCGTCCTCCACGAACTGCCTCACCACCAGGCGCATGCGCCGGTGAACGACCAGCTCGGCCAGGATCAGCAGCGGCAGCGCGACCAGCAGCCGCGCATTCAGCTCGAGATCCTTGAGAAACACCAGGTCGACGCTCCGGCCCCAGGCGCGGCCTTCGGCGATGGAGAGCAGGAACAGCGGAACCCAGGCGAGCAGGACCGCCGCGATCGCCCGGCGGTGCGACAGCTTCCCCTCATGGTCGGACAGGCGCGCGCGTCGCCAAAGCTGAAACAGGGGGCCGCCGAACACCAGCGAGAAGTCGGCAGATTCCAGCTTGCGCAGCGCGTCGACGTTCGGTGTGGCACGGGACATGGCTCGAAAACCTCCGCGGTCCAACGCCACGCGATGCGCGGTGCTCAGGACTCTCCCGCAGCCTAGCGACATCCCGCGGGATCCCGATTGATCTCGCTCAGTCGGAATGCACGCGGTCGGCCCCGAGGAGAGCCATCGCGCGTCTTGCGCAGGCATGATGGACGGGTGGGCAGTCGGCCGAACTCTTGGCCGAGCCCCTGCGGAGATGGCGATGACGACCGAGAAAGCCCCCTTCCCACCCCCCCTGGACGCGCCCGCGAAGCGGGCGGCACCGACCGGTTGCACCTCATGAAAGGCCCTTGGACACTCCACCTCGAGCGTCATCGCAACACCCGCATCGGCTGGCTTCGCGCCGCCGTGCTCGGTGCCAACGACGGCATCGTTTCCACGGCAAGCCTGATCGTCGGCGTGGCCGCGGCCCAGGCGGACCACGCCAGCATCCTGATCACCGGCGTTGCCGGGCTGGTGGCCGGGGCGATGTCCATGGCCGCCGGCGAGTACGTCTCGGTCCATTCGCAGGCCGACACCGAGCGCGCGGACCTGTCGCGCGAGCGCGCCGAGCTCAAGGAAGACCCTGCCGCCGAACGCCGCGAGCTGACGGCCATCTACGTCAGACGGGGCCTTTCGTACGCACTGGCACGGCAGGTGGCCGAGCAGCTGATGGCGCACGATGCCCTCGGCGCGCATGCGCGCGACGAGTTGGGCATCTCCGACACGACGAGCGCACGGCCGGTGCAGGCGGCCTTGGCTTCCGCCGCCAGCTTCACGGTCGGTGCCGCGCTCCCGCTGGCGGTTGCGGCGGCGGCCACCGGTGCCTCCGTGATCCCCTGGGTCGCCGGCATGTCGATCGCATTCCTCGGACTGCTCGGTGGCGTCGCTGCGCGGGCGGGCGGCGCGAACGTGCCGATCGGCGCCTGGCGCGTCACCTTCTGGGGCGCGCTGGCGATGGGCTTGACCGCATCGGTGGGTTCGATCTTCGGCGCGACGGTCTAGGGCCTGTTCACACTATTCCCGGGGTCGCGAAGGCCTGCCAGGACGGGCCAATCAAGGCGCGCGACGCGGCATGTGCGTTGGCACATGCAAGGCGTGCAACGCCGAGTGGCTCGTCCTGGCAGGCCTTCCCTGCGGGTTGCCGGGCCAAGGGGCCGTCTGCGGCGTTGCCCCCGCTTGCAAGGCGAAMGCCTTGCTGCGCGCGGGCGCCTTGCATCCAGCCCCTTGGCC
>NZ_JBFUCJ010000088.1:0-31987 GCF_056405295.1 Variovorax sp. P1_H2
CAGTACAGTTGCATCGATGCAGCGCGTTGCGACACCCACATCCCCCGGCGCCGGGACCCAGGCCGAGCGGCTGGCGGACGCGCTCGCGAAGCTCAACGACGCGCAGCGCGCGGCGGTGCTGCATGGGGTCGACGCCGCCATCGATCCGGCGCAGCAGGACCCGCGTCCGCTGCTCGTGATCGCCGGCGCCGGTTCGGGCAAGACCAGCACCCTGGCGCACCGCGTGGCGCACCTGATCGCCGGCGGCGCCGACCCGCAGCGGATCCTGCTGCTGACCTTTTCGCGCCGGGCTGCGCAGGAGATGGAGCGCCGTGCCGGCCAGGTGCTGGTGCGCGTGCTCGGCCTGGCCTCGCAGACGCCGCCGGCCTTGCCCTGGGCCGGCACCTTCCACGGAATCGGCGCGCGGCTCTTGCGCGAGTACGCGGCGCAGATCGGCTTGAGCGAGAGCTTCACGATCCACGACCGCGGCGATGCCGAGGACCTCATGGGGCTGGTGCGACACGATCTCGGCCTGTCCGCCACCACGCGGCGCTTTCCGCAGAAGGGCACCTGCCTGTCGATCTATTCGCGCACGGTCAACACCTGCGCGCCGCTGGGCGAGGTGCTGAAAGATGCGTTCCCGTGGTGCGCCGAATGGGAAGCCGAACTCAAGCGGCTGTTCGGCGCCTATGTCGAGGCCAAGCAGCAGCAGCAGGTGCTCGATTACGACGACCTGTTGCTGTACTGGTCGGCGATGGTCGCCGAGCCCGCGCTGGCGGAGCAGGTCGGCGCCCGCTTCGACCACGTGCTGGTCGACGAATACCAGGACACCAACCTGCTGCAGGCGGCCATCCTGCGCGCCCTGAAACCGGATGGCCGCGGCCTGACCGTGGTCGGCGACGACGCCCAGTCGATCTATTCGTTCCGCGGCGCCACGGTGCGCAACATCCTCGATTTCCCGCAACAGTTCGGCCATCCTGCGCGCATCGTCACGCTGGAGCGCAACTATCGCTCGACGCAGCCGATCCTCGATGTCTCCAACGCGCTGATCGCGGGTGCCGTCGAACGGCACGCCAAGACCCTCTGGACCGACAAGCCCTCGGTCGGCCGGCCGCAGCTGGTGCTGGTGCCCGATGAGGCCCAGCAGGCGCGCTGGGTGGCCGACCGGGTGCTGGCCCACCGCGAGGGCGGGCTGGCGCTGAAATCGCAGGCGGTGCTGTTCCGCACCTCCAGCCATAGCGCGGCCCTCGAGCTCGAGCTGGCGCGGCGAAACATTCCGTTCGTCAAGTACGGCGGCCTCAAGTTCCTCGAGGCCGCGCACGTCAAGGACCTGCTCGCGGTGCTGCGCTTCGCCCAGAACCCGCGCGGCCGCATGGCCGGCTTCCGCGTCACGCAGATGATTCCGGGGATCGGCCCGGTCACGTCCACGCGCCTGCTCGACGCCATGGCCGAGGCCGATGATCCGGGCGCGGTGGTGCAGGCTTTCGTGCCGCCCTCGGCGGCCCAGGCCGAATGGACGCGTTTCGCCGGCATCTACGCGGCGCTGCGGGCGCCGGCGCTGGCCTGGCCCGCCGACATGGAGCTCGCGCTCGCGTGGTACCTCCCGCACCTCGAGCGGCTGCACGACGATGCCGCGGTGCGGCGCGGCGACATCGAGCAGCTGGCCCGGCTGGCCGCCGGCTACGCTTCGCGCGAGCGTTTCCTGACCGAACTCACGCTGGACCCGCCCGAAGCCACCAGCGACCGGCCCGGCCCGCCGCTGCTCGACGAGGATTACCTGATCCTGTCGACCATCCACTCCGCCAAGGGACAGGAGTGGAACTCGGTCCACGTGCTCAACGTGGTCGATGGCTGCATCCCGGCCGACGTCGCGCAGGGCGCCCGCGAGCTCGAGGAGGAGCGCCGGCTGCTGTATGTCGCCATGACCCGCGCCCGCGACCACTTGCACCTGCTGGTACCGCAGCGCTTCTATGTCACGCAGCAGGCGGTGCGCGGCGACCGCCACCTGTACGCGGGCCGCACCCGCTTCATTCCGGCCGCCGACGCCCAGCGCTTCGAGCAGCTGACCTGGCCGCCGCCGCCCGAGCGCGCACCGCATGTGCCGGCGCCGGCCGCCACGATCGACCTGCTGAGCCGGATGCGGGCCGCCTGGCGCTGATCGGAGGCCCTTCGGTTCACGGGGTCGCATCGCGTGCGCTTGACCCTGGGTTTGCTTCCAGTAGGGCCGGCCTGCCCTATCGCCCGGCCCTTTGTTGCTATCAAATGCATAGCGCGCGGCGACCCGACCTTGATCTCGCGCAGACACCGGGCGGGAAGGGATTGCAATTCGATGACAGCATGGGCATAGTGACCCGAAGCCTCTCCTTTCCTTCTCTCCTTCTCTCCTTCTCCCTCTCTTCCCCCTCTCCCTTCCCTTCAGTCCCCTCTCGTTTCCCCGGCTACGCCTCTCCGCAAAAGGGGCGCGGCTATTTCCCCAACCGTCAATTCCAGGAGGTCATTCATGAATTTGACGATCAGCGGTCATCACCTCGACGTCACACCTGCTTTGCGCAACTACGTTACGAGCAAGCTGGACCGGATCACCCGGCATTTCGACCAGGTGGTCGATGTGAAGGTGATCCTCACGGTGGAAAAGCAAAAGGAAAAGGAACGCCGGCAACGGGCGGAGTGCAATATCCACGTCAAGGGCAACGACATGTTCGCGGAGTCGAGCCACGCTGATCTCTATGCCGCCGTCGACGAACTGGTCGACAAGCTCGACCGCCAGGTCGTGCGCCACAAGGACCGCCTGCAGGATCACCACCACGCAGCACCCAAGCGCGTGATGTAGTTCCCCTGTTCGGGCAAATACTCTTGCGGGCCGCCTTCGGGTGGCCCTTTGCTTTTTTCGGGGTGGGTGCATAATCGCCCCCRCCCCAACATGAACCGACTCGCGTCCATCCTGCCGCCCGCTCAAGTGCTCGTGAGCGTCGACGCCACAAGCAAGAAGCGTGCTTTCGAAGAAGCAGGGCTGCTGTTCGAGAACCTGCACGGTCTCGGGCGCGCCCTGATCACCGACAGCCTGTTCGCTCGGGAGCGCCTCGGATCCACCGGCCTGGGCCATGGCGTGGCCATCCCCCACGGCCGCATCAAGGGTCTCAAGTCGCCGATGGCCGCGGTGTTCCAGCTGGCCAACCCGATCGGCTTCGACGCCCCGGACGAGCAGCCCGTGGTGCTGCTGATCTTCCTGCTGGTGCCGGAAGCTGCGACCCAGAAACATCTGGAGATCCTGTCTGAAATTGCCGAGCTGTTGAGCGACGCCAACCTGCGCGAGCAGATCAAGTCAAGCACGGATGCGGCGGCACTGCATGCCCTGATCGCCGGATGGCAATCCGCACAGGTGGCTTGAGCTCCTTCGGCGCCGGGCGGGTTCGGACATGAAGCCGACCGTCATCAGCGCCGACGCGATGTTCGAGGAATTCCGCGGCTCGCTGCGCTGGGAGTGGCTGGCCGGCCTCGGCGCCTCGGAGCGGCAATTCGACCCCGATGTCATCAGCCGGGCCCAGTCGGCCGCCGACCTGGTCGGCTACCTCAACTACATCCATCCGTACCGCGTGCAGATCCTCGGCGCCCGAGAGGTCGCCTACCTGACGCGCGGCACGCTGCAGGATTGCGCCCGCCGCATCGCGCGCATCGTCACGCTGGAGCCGCCGATGCTGGTGCTGGCCGACGGCCAGCCGGCGCCCGACGAGCTGCTGTCGATCTGCGAGCGGGCCCAGCTGCCGCTGTTCGCCACCCGCGAATCCTCGGCCTTCGTGATCGACCTGCTGCGAGCCTACCTGTCGAAGCATTTCGCCGAGCGGACCTCGATGCACGGCGTGTTCATGGACATCCTGGGCCTGGGCGTGATGATCACGGGCGAGTCGGGGTTGGGCAAGAGCGAGCTCGGCCTGGAATTGATCTCGCGCGGCAACGGCCTGGTGGCCGACGACGCGGTCGATCTCTACCGCATCAACCAGACCACCCTCGAGGGCCGCTGCCCCGAGCTGCTGCAGAACCTGCTGGAGGTCCGCGGCATCGGCCTGCTCGACATCCGGGCGATCTTCGGCGAGACCGCGGTGCGCCGGAAGATGCGGCTCAAGCTGATCGTGCACCTGGTGCGGCGCGACAGCTTCGAGCGCGACTACGAGCGGATGCCGTCGGCGCCGCTGACGCAGGACGTGCTGGGCATCCCGGTGCGCAAGGTGATCATCCAGGTCGTGGCCGGCCGGAACATCGCCGTGCTGGTCGAGGCCGCGGTGCGCAATTCGATCCTGCAACTGCGCGGCATCGATACCTATGCGGATTTCGTGGCGCGCCACCACAAGGCGATGGAAAGCGCGCGCGAGGACGACTGAGCCTCCGCCTGGAGCGTCGAAAGCGCGGACAAGGCTGCAGATCGCGGCGGAAATTTCGTATTTGCATCCGGGTTTGACGGCCGTGCCCGGCGCTGGGACGGGCGTCGCTTACCTTGCGGGCTTTTCCAAAAGGGGAGTCCATGCGCACTGCGCTCGCAACCACAGAAGCCGTCTCGACGTCCGCCGCGCCGGCGGCCACCGGCGACGCCATCCGCGGCTATCGCCGCCCAATTCACTTCTTCGCCTTGGCAACGGCCATTCCCTGGGCCTTGTGGTTCGCGGCCGCCTGGCTGAGCCACCTGACACCCGCCAGCCGCCCGCTGGCCGCGGCAGTCGGCGTACTCGGCGTGGCAGGGCTGTTCGTGCCGGCCGTGGTCGCTTTCCGACTCATCTGGCCGCATCCGGCGCTGCGCGCCGACCTGCGGCGGCGGCTGATCGGCATCCGCGGGGCGCGGCCTGTCTATTTGTTCCTGGCCTGCTTCCTCATGCTCGGGAGCATCCTGCTCGCGCAGGCCATTTCGCTGCTGTTCGGCTACAGCGGGAAGCAGTTCGAATGGGCAGGCGGGACCTCGTTCTCTGCCGGCATCTTTCCCGGCTGGTTCCTGCTCTTTCTCGCGCCGCTGGCCGAGGAACTGGCCTGGCACTCCTACGGCACCGACAGCCTGCGGCAGCGCATGAGCCTGCTGGCGGCTTCGCTGCTGTTCGGGGTGTATTGGGCGTTCTGGCACCTGCCGCTGTCGTTCATCAAGGGCTACTACCACAGCAACGTCGCGGAACTGGGACTGCTGCACAGCCTGAACTTCATGGTCAGCATCATTCCGTTCGTGATCCTGATGAACTGGCTGTACTACAAGACGAATCGCAGCATCCTTGTCGCCGTGGTCTTTCACATCACTGCCGGCGTTTTCAACGAACTGTTCGCCACGCACCCTGACAGCAAGCTCATCCAGACCGCGCTGCTGATCGCTCTGTGTGCGGTGCTGATCGCTCGCGACAAGCGCTTCTTCCTGCGGCGCGATCACCGGGAAGGCGCATCAGCCGGCGACAAAAAATAGAGTTAGCGCTTGCTTACGCAGTTGCCGCAGAGTCCGTACAGCGACATTGCGTGGTCTTGCAGGATCCAGCCCTTGTCCTTGGCGATCATTTGCTGGCGGCGCTCGATCTCGGCGTCGTAGAACTCCTCAACCTTGCCGCAGGAGGTGCACACCAGGTGGTCGTGGTGCTTGCCCTCGTTGAGCTCGTAGACCGCCTTGCCGCTCTCGAAATGGCTGCGCTCGAGGATGCCGGCCTGCTCGAACTGGGTCAGCACGCGGTACACGGTGGCCAGGCCGATGTCGGAGTGGTCGTTAAGCAGCACGCGGAAGACGTCTTCCGCCGTCATGTGCCTCTGGTTGCCGTTCTGGAAGATCTCGAGGATCTTCAGGCGCGGCAGCGTGGCCTTGAGGCCGGTGTTCTTGAGTTCGTCGATGTTGCCCATGGGTCGTTCCTCCGCCGGCCTGGCGGGAGAGGCCCGCCGGGGGCCAGCCGCTACAATGATTCGATCATATCGCCCAACCTTTTCCCCATGCTTGCCATTCCCCAACGCCGCCATTGGCTGCTGCTCGGCGCCGTCGCCGCGAGCTTGAGCCTGGGTGCCTGCAGCAGTGTCGGCGACAGCGCCCGCGGCGCACTGACTGCGGTCACCCCCTACAAGGTCGAGGTGGTGCAGGGCAATTTCGTGTCCAAGGAGCAGGTCGAGGCGCTCAAGCCCGGCATGTCGCGCCAGCAGGTGCGCGAAATCCTGGGCACCTCGCTCCTGGCCGACGTCTTCCACTCCAACCGCTGGGACTACGTGTTCACGATCCGGCGCCAGGGCGTCGAGGCCCAGCAACGCCGCCTGACCCTCTATTTCAACGGCGAGGCGCTCGAGCGCTTCGAAGGCGACCCGATGCCGAGCGAGGAAGAATTCGTCGCCCAGCTCGACACCCGCAAGCGCCGGGGCTCGGTGCCGCCGCTCGAGGCCACCGAAGACCAGCTCAAGAAGTTCGATCCGCCCAAGGAAAAACCGGCGGACAGCCAACCGGCCCCTGCAGAGCGGCCGCAGCCGCCGTTGCCGGCGGCCTACCCTCCGCTCGAATCGACGCGCTGAGCGGGCCCTTCGGCCGGAATACCCGGCCCGCCCGCACTTTTTCCGTTTTCCCGCATTTCCAGAGGTTGAAACGCGTGACCGACTCTTCCGCTCCCCTACTTCCCCTGCGGCGCATCGCCATCGCGGGCGCTTCCGGCCGCATGGGCCACATGCTGATCGAGGCCGTGCGCGAGGCCCCCGACTGCCGGCTGGCCGGAGCGCTCGATGTCGCCGGCAGCGCGGCGATCGGCACCGACGCGGCCGCCTTCCTCGGCTTCACGAGCGGGGTGCCGATCGTCTCGGAGTTGCGCAGCGGCCTGGCCGATGCGCAGGTGCTGATCGACTTCACGCGGCCCGAAGGCACCCTGGCGCACTTGGCGGTGTGCCGCGAGCTCGGCGTTCAGATGGTGATCGGCACCACCGGCCTCAGCGAGGCCCAGAAGGCCGAGATCGCCGACGCCGCCAAGGACATCGCGATCATGATGGCACCCAACATGAGCGTCGGGGTCAACGTCACCTTCAAGCTGCTCGAAATGGCGGCCAAGGCGCTTTCCACCGGCTACGACATCGAGATCATCGAAGCTCACCACCGCCACAAGGTCGACGCCCCCTCGGGCACCGCCCTGAAGATGGGCGAGGTGATCGCCGGCGCGCTGGGCCGCGATCTCAAGGCGTGCGCGGTCTACGCGCGCGAGGGCATCACGGGCGAGCGCGACCCGTCGACCATCGGCTTCTCGGCGATCCGCGGCGGCGACATCGTGGGCGACCACACCGTGCTGTTCGCCGGCACCGGCGAGCGCATCGAGATCACCCACAAGTCGGCCAGCCGCGCGACCTATGCGCAGGGCAGCCTGCGCGCGGTGCGCTTCCTGGCCGGCCAGAAGGCGGGCCTGTTCGACATGTTCGACGTCCTCGGCCTGCGCTGAGCGCCGGATGAGCGCCGCGCCGGGCCGCCCCAAGCAAGCTCGCACCCCCTCGGGGGGCAGCGAGGACACGCAGTGCCGAGCGTGGGGGCCGAAGTGAGCGCCGCGCCGGGCCGCCCCAAGCAAGCTCGCACCCCCTCGGGGGGCAGCGAGGACACGCAGTGCCGAGCGTGGGGGCCCGTGTGACTCTTCTGGAGCTGCTCCGCCACGGCGACGGCGTCAGCCGCTCGGTGGCGGTGCTGCTGCTCGCGATGTCGGTGGCCAGCTGGGTCGTGATTCTCTGGAAGGCCTGGCTGCTGCGCGGCGGCACGCGCGACGTGCTGCGCAGCATCGCGGCCTTCTGGCAGTCGGCCTCGCTGCAGGACGCGGAAGCGCGCCTGCGGCCTTTCGACCGGGCGGCGCTGGTGCTGCCGGCGGTGCGCGCGATCAACAAGCTGGCGCTGCACGCCGAGGCTTCGACGCTCGGCGGCCGGGTCGACCGGGCCCAGCGCGTCACGCGGATCCTGCGCGACGCCCTCCACGCGGCGCTGCGGCGGCTGCAGGCCGGGCAGATCCTGCTGGCCACGGTCGGCGCCACGGCGCCCTTCGTCGGCCTGCTCGGCACTGTCTGGGGCATCTACGGCGCATTGGTCGGCATCGCCGCCGAGACCGGCGGCTTCACCATCGACAAGGTGGCCGGCCCGGTCGGCGAGGCGCTGATCATGACGGCCTTCGGCCTGGCGGTCGCGATTCCGGCCGTGCTGGCCTACAACGTCTTCGGCCGGATGGTCGGCCGCATCGAGGCCGAGCTCGAGGGCTTCGCCCACGACCTGCTCGGCATGCTGGGCGAACCTGCGCCGCGCGAAGCCCCGCTGCCGCCCGCACGGCCGATGCCGGCTTAGGCGGCAGAGAGCCCGCATGGCCTTCGGTCGCACCTCGCTCGGCAGCAGCGCAAGCGGCGGCCGCTCGACCGGCGCCGGCGGCCAGCGGCCGCTGTCGGACATCAATGTCACGCCGCTGGTCGACGTGATGCTGGTGCTGCTGGTGATCTTCATCATCACGGCGCCGCTGATGGCGAGCTCGATCAAGCTCGACCTGCCGCGCACCGACGCCGGCCAGTCCAGCGACACGCCCAAGTTCGTTACGCTGGTGGTCGATGCGGCGGGCAAGGTGTACCTGAACGACCAGCCGGTGACGACGGAGGAACTGGCTGCGGGCCTGTCGAAGGCGGCCGCCGCCAACCGCGACACCGAGGTGCAATTGCGCGCCGACCAGACCGTGCCCTATGGCAAGGTGGTCGAGCTGATGGGCATCGCGAACAAGGCTGGATTGAGCCGCATCGGGTTCGTCACCGAGGCGCCGCCGCAGAAGCCGTAGCCGGTTCGGCTGTCGCTGTCGCTACCGCTGTCGAGCCCAGGGCCACCGGTCGCGTGTGCCAGATCTCGTGCGCGTACTGCGCAATGGTGCGGTCCGACGAGAACTCCCCCATGCCCGCCACGTTCAGGATTGCCATCCGCGTCCAGGCGTCGGCATCGCGGTACAGCGCGTCGACCTTGCCCTGGGCCTCGATGTAGCTCGCGTAGTCGGCCAGCAGCAGGTAGTGGTCGCCCCAACTGACCAGCGCGTCGAAGATCTGCTGGTAGCGTGCCGGCTCGGTGGGCGAGAACAGGCCGTCGCGGATGCTGTCCAGCGTGCGCTGGAGTTCCGGGTCGGCCTCGTAGATGCCGCGCGGGTGGTAGCCGCTGGCACGGATGTCGGCGACTTCGGGCGTGGTGTTGCCGAAGATGAAGAAGTTCTCGGCGCCGACGTTGTCGCGCATCTCGACGTTGGCGCCGTCGAGAGTGCCGATGGTCAGCGCGCCGTTGAGCGCGAACTTCATGTTGCCGGTGCCCGAGGCCTCGGTGCCCGCGGTCGAGATCTGCTCCGACAGGTCGGCCGCCGGCATGATGACTTCGGCCAGGCTGACGCTGTAGTTCGGCAGGAACACCACCTTCAGCAGCTTGCCGACCCGCGGGTCCTCGTTGATCACGCGGGCGACGTCGTTGATCAGCCGGATCACCAGCTTGGCCATCTGGTAGGCCGATGCCGCCTTGCCGGCGAACACGATCACGCGCGGCACGTGGCCGGCGTCCGGCTCCGCGAGGATGCGGTGGTAGCGCGTGACCACGTGCAGCACGTTGAGCAGCTGCCGCTTGTACTCGTGCATGCGCTTGACCTGGACGTCGAACATCGCGTCGGTGTCGATGTCGATGCGCAGGTGCTCGTCGATCCAGTTGGCCAGCCGCAGCTTGTTCTCGCGCTTGGCGTGGCGGAAGGCGCGCACGAAGGCCGGCTGCTGCGCCATCGGCCGCAGCGCCTGCAGTTGCGTCAAGTCGCGCCGCCACCCGCGGCCGATGCGTGCGTCCAGCAGCGCGGCCAGCGGCGGATTGGCCTGCGCCAGCCAGCGGCGCGGCGTCACGCCGTTGGTCTTGTTGTTGAAGCGTTCAGGGAAGAGCCTGTTGAAGTCGGCAAAGATCGATTGCTTCATGAGCTCCGAATGCAGCCCCGAGACGCCGTTGACCGAGTGGCTGGCGAGCACCGCCACGTAGGCCATGCGCACCCGCCGATCGCCCGATTCGTCGATCAGCGAGAGCCGCCGCAGCAGCTCGACGTCGTGCCCGTGCGCCTGCGTGATTTCGGCCAGGAAGCGCGAGTTGATGTCGAACAGGATCTGCAGGTGGCGCGGCAGGATGCGGCCGAACATCTCGACCGGCCAGGTCTCGAGCGCCTCGTGCATCAGCGTGTGGTTGGTGTAGCTGAAGACCTTCTGTGTGTGGGCCCAGGCGGCGTCCCAGGGCAGGTCGTGCTCGTCGATCAGGAGCCGCATCAGCTCGGGCACCGCCAGCACCGGGTGGGTGTCGTTGAGGTGGATGCTGACCTGGTCGGGCAGGGCGTCGAAGTCGGTGTGGTTGCGCAGGTAGCGGTGCAGCAGGTCCTGCACGCTGGCGCTGACGAAGAAGTACTCCTGGTGCAGCCGCAGCTCTCGGCCGGAGGGCGTCGAGTCGTCGGGGTAGAGGACGCGCGAGACGTTCTCCGAATGGTTCTTGCTCTCCACCGCCTCCATGTAGTTGCCGCGGTTGAAGGCCGAGAGGTCGATCTCCTCGGTCGCCTTGGCCGACCACAGGCGCAGCGTGTTGGTGGCCTGCGTGCCGTAGCCCGGGATGATGGTGTCGTAGGCCATCGCCAGCACGTCGTGGGTGTCGACCCAGTTGGCCGCGCCATAGGGCGCGTTCTTGCCCTCGCGCCGCTGCACGTGGCCGCCGAAGCGCACCCGGAAGCTCACTTCGGGGCGCTGGAACTCCCACGGGTTGCCGCGCGTGAGCCAGTAGTCGGGCGTCTCCACCTGCTGGCCGTCGACGATGCGCTGGCGGAACATGCCGTACTCGTAGCGGATGCCGTAGCCCATGCCCGGAACTCCGAGCGTGGCCATCGAATCGAGGAAGCAGGCGGCGAGCCGGCCGAGGCCGCCGTTGCCCAGGGCGGCATCGGGCTCGCGCTCGGACAGCGCCTGGATGTCGACGCCGAAGTCGGCCAGCGCCTGCTTGACCGTCTCGTGCAGCTCGAGCGCCAGCAGCGCGTTGGTGAAGGTGCGCCCGATCAGGAACTCCATCGACATGTAGTAGACGCGCTTGAGCTTCTGCGCGTACTGCGCGCGCGTGGTGCCCATCCAGCGCTCGACCAGCTGGTCGCGCACCGCCAGCGCGGTGGCGTGCAGCCAATCGTCGGGGCTGGCCGCGAACGGATCCTTGCCGACCGCATAGATGAGCTTGTTGGCGACCGCGCGCTTGAAGGCTGCGACGTCGCGATCGGGATGGTCGTACTTGAAGTCTTCGATGGTCATGGGGGTTGGGATGGGCGTGGGTTCAGGGCTTCGGCATAGACGCCGAGGTATTGCGCGGCGGCGCTGCCCCAGTCGGCGGGGCGGCTCATGGCGCTGGCGCGAACGGCGCGCCAGTCGGCCGGGCGCCGGTAGAGCGCGAAGGCGCGGCGCACCGCGCGCGCATAGCCTTCGGTTCCGAACGCGTCGAAGGAAAAGCCGGTGGCGTCGCCGCTGGCCATGTCCTCGAGCGTGGCGTCGACCACCGTGTCGGCAAGGCCGCCGACCCGGTGCACCAGCGGCAGGCAGCCGTACTTGAGCCCGTACATCTGGGTCAGCCCGCAGGGCTCGAAGAGCGAGGGCACGAGCGTGACGTCGCCGGCGCCGAACAGCCGGTGCGCGGTCGCCTCGCTGTAGCCCAGCGTGACGCTGACCGACTGCGGCGCATCGGCCGCCCGCTGCCTGAAGGCCGCCTCGAGCCAGGCATCGCCGCTGCCGAGCAAGGCCAGCTGGCCGCCCTGGGCCAGCAGCGCATCGAGGCCCTCGAGCACCAGGTGCAGGCCTTTCTGTTCGGTCAGCCGGCTGACCAGCACGAACAGCGGCGCGTCGTGCTGCGGCGCCAGGCCGAGTTCGTCCTGCAGCGCCGCCTTGTTGCGGGTCTTGCCGACCAGGCGGCGCAAGTCGAATCGGTGCGGGATCAGCGCATCGGTGGCCGGATTCCAGACCTGGTCGTCGACCGCGTTGAGGATGCCGCGGAGCGCGTCCGCGCGGCTGCGCAGCAGGCCGTCGAGGCCGCAGCCCTGTTCGGGCGTCTGGATCTCGCGCGCGTAGCTCGGGCTCACGGTCGTGAGGCGGTCGGCGAAGCACAGGCCGCCCTTCATGAACGAGAGCTGGCCGTGGAATTCGAGGCCGTTGATCGAGAAGGCCGCGGCCGGCAGCCCCAGTTCGGCGAAATGCGAGGCTGCGAACAGTCCCTGGTAGGCCAGGTTGTGGATGGTGAACACGCTGCCGACCTTCGGGCCGTGGCCGCGCGGCGCGAAGGCCATGTAGGCCGGTGCCAGTGCCGCGTGCCAGTCGTGCGCATGCACGATCTCCGGCCGCCAGGCGGCGTCGAGTCCCTGGGCCAGCTGCGCCGCGGCCCAGCCGAGCAGCGCGAAGCGCCGGTGGTTGTCGCCGTAGGGCTGTCGGCGCGGGTCCTCGTAGGGATTGCCGGGACGGTCGTAGAGCGCCGGCGCGTCGATGACGTAGATGGGCGTGTCGGAGGCGCCGGCGGTCGCGATTCGCCCGAGCAGCAGCTGCGCGCGCTCGCCCCAGGGCGCGGTCAGTTCGGCCACCGGCACGGCGTCGGCGACGCCGGAAAGGATCGCCGGGAAGCCCGGCAGCAGCACGCGCGCCTCCTGTCCGGCCGCCATCAGCGCCAGCGGCAGCGCGCCGGCGATGTCGGCCAACCCTCCGGTCTTGAGCAAGGGGAAGATTTCGGCGCTGACCTGGAGGATCCTCATCGTTCTCAGGGCGCCAGCCGCTTCAGCATCTCGCGCGTCACCAGCACCACGCCGCCTTCGGTGCGCTCGAAGCGCGCGGCGTCGGCCGCCGGGTCCTCGCCGATCACCATGTCGTCCGGGATCACGCAGGCGCGGTCGATCACGACCTTGTTCAGCCGGCAGCCGCGGCCGACCTCCACGTCCGGCAGCAGGACCGCCTCGTTGACCTCGCAGAAGGAATGGATGCGCACGCCCGAGAACAGCACCGAACTGCTGACCTTGGAGCCCGAGACGATGCAGCCGCCCGAGACGATGGTGTTGACCGTCATCCCGTGCTTGCCGTCGCGGTCGAGCACGAACTTGGCCGGCGGCAGCTGCCGCTGGTAGGTCCAGATGGGCCAGTCGGTGTCATAGATGTCGAGCTCGGGAGTGATCGAGGCCAGGTCGAGGTTGGCTGCCCAGAATGCATCAATCGTGCCCACGTCGCGCCAGTAGGCGTTGGCGCCGGGCCCGCGGCTGGCGCGGGTCACGCAGGACATGCCGAAAGGATGGGCCAGCGCCCGGCCCTCGGCGACCGCCCGCGGAATGATGTCCTTGCCGAAGTCGTGGCTCGAATCGGGGTTGGCGTTGTCTTCCTCGAGCAGCCGGTAGAGGTATTCGGAATCGAAGACGTAGATGCCCATGCTGGCCAGCGCGATGTCGGGGTTGCCCGGCATGGCCGGCGGATCGGCGGGCTTCTCGAGGAAGGCGGTGATCTTGCGGTCGTCGTCGATCGCCATCACGCCGAAGGCCGTGGCCTCCATGCGCGGCACCTCGATGCAGCCGACGGTGCAGCCGCGGCCGCTGGCGACGTGGTCGATCAGCATGATCGAGTAGTCCATCTTGTAGATGTGGTCGCCGGCCAGCACCACCACGTAGTCGTGCGGCGTCGACCGGGTCTGGATGATGTCGAGGTTCTGGTAGACCGCGTCGGCCGTGCCGCGGTACCAGTGCTCGTCGCCGACCCGCTGCTGGGCCGGCAGCACGTCGACCATCTCGTTGAGTTCGGCGCGCAGGAAGCTCCAGCCGCGCTGCAGGTGGCGCATCAGCGAGTGCGACTTGTACTGCGTCACCACCGCCATCCGCCGAATGCCCGAGTTGAGGCAGTTCGACAGCGCGAAGTCGATGATGCGGAACTTGCCGCCGAAGTAGACCGCCGGTTTGGCTCGCCGGTCGGTGAGCTGCTTGAGCCGGGAGCCGCGGCCGCCGGCCAGCACCAGCGCGATGGTGCGGCGAACGAGTTGGTGGGCCTGCAGGGTGGGTTGCGCGACATCTTCCATCGGTTGCCTCCATTGGTTTTCTCGGTGATTCCAGCCTAGCACCGCGGTGCGCGAAGTGTCATGTTCTTGCGACCCAGAGGCTGCCGCGGGGCAGTGTCCGGGTGGGGTGGAAGGATTCGGCGGCCGCCGCGTCGACGGCCGGGTCGCTGGCCAGCCGGTGCGTCCAGCGTCCCGGCGGCAGGGTGAATTCGACGTCGGCGCCGCCGGCGTTCAGCAGCAGCAGCCAGCTCTGAGCCGGAGCCGGCGCCTCGAACAGGATCGCCAGCGCATGACGGTCGCCGCGCTGCCAGTCCTCGCTGCGCATGGCGTGGCCTTCGGGCGCCAGCCAGCGCAGCGCGGTCGCGCCCGTTGCGGGCTCGGCCGGCCACCATCGCGTGCTGCGCAGGGATTCGGCCTCGCGGCGCAGCGCCAGCAGGCGCGCGATGTAGGCGGCCATGCCGGCGTCGGCGCGCGCCCAGTCCAGCCAGGTCGTGGTGTTGTCCTGGCAATAGGCGTTGTTGTTGCCGCGCTGGGTATGGCCGATCTCGTCGCCGGCCAGCAGCATCGGCGTGCCCTGGGAGAGCAGCAGCACCGCCAGCAGCACGCGCTGCAGGCGTCGGCGCTCGGCCAGCACCCGCGGGTCGTCGGTGTCGCCCTCGACGCCGCAGTTGCGGCTCAGGTTGTGGCTGCTGCCGTCGCGGTTGCCTTCGCCGTTGGCAAGGTTGTGGCGTTCGCTGTAGCTCAGCAGGTCGCGCAGGGTGAAGCCGTCGTGCGCGGTGATGAAGTTGATGCTGGCGCTCGGGGCGCGGCCGTTGCGCTTGAAATCGTCGCTCGAGGCCGTGAAGCGATGCGCGAATTCGCCGACGGCCTCGCAGCGCCGCAGCCAGAAGCCGCGCTGGGCATCGCGGAAGCGGTCGTTCCATTCGAGCCAGCCGGGCGGGAACTCGCCCAGCCGGTAGCCGCCCGGGCCGATGTCCCAGGGTTCGGCGATCAACAGCGTGCGCGACAGCACAGGATCCTGCGCGACCGCCGCGAGGAAGGGCGCGCGCGGGTCGAAATGGCCGTCGGCGCCGCGTGCCAGCACCGGCGCGAGGTCGAAGCGGAAGCCGTCGACGCCGAGTTCGCAGACCCAGTAGCGCAGGCTGTCCATGACCAGCTGCAGCACGCGCGGCTCGGCCAGGTTCAGGCAATTGCCGCAGCCGGTCCAGTTCTGGTAAGCCGCGCGGTCGTCGGGGCGCAGGTGGTAGTAGAGCGCGTTGTCGATGCCGCGCAGGCTCAGCGTCGGCCCCAGCGCGTCGGTCTCGGCGCTGTGGTTGTAGACCACGTCGATCACCAGCTCCATGCCGCGCGCGTGCACTGCGTCGGCCAGGGCGCGGAACTCGCTCGCCGGCGTGCTGCCGGGGCGGCCGCTCCAGTAGCGCACTTCGGGCGCGAACCAGCCGATCGAGCTGTAGCCCCAGTAGTTGCCGAGGCCCTGCGCGAGCAGGCGCGACTCGTCGGCGCGCTGCTGGACCGGCATCAGGCTCAGCGTGGTGACGCCGAGGCGCTCGAGATGGTCGAGCACCGCCGGCTCCGCGAGGCCGGCATAGCTGCCGCGCAAGCCCTCGGGAACGTCCGGATGCAGGCGGGTCTGGCCACGCACGTGGACTTCGTAGAGCACGCGGTCGCCGGCCGGGATGCGGCTGCGCCCGGGCGGTGCCGCGGGCAGTGGCGCCGCGACGCGGGCCTTGAGCGCGATCGCCGCGTTGTCCCGGGTGTCGCGCCGCTCCGGGTGCGCAGGGTCGTGGCCGAGGAACAGGTCTTCGCCGCCGTAGCGGCCCACGATCTCGCGTGCGTAGGGGTCGAGCAGCAGCTTGGCGGGATTGAAGCGCAGCCCCTCGCGGGGCGCCCACGGGCCGTGGACCCGCCAGCCGTAGACCAGGCCCGGCCGGGCGCTCGGCAGGCGGGTATGCCAGACGCCGTCGGTGCAGGCCGTCAGCTTGAGGCGCTGCTGTTCGTGCGCGCCGCTGCTGTCGAACAGGCACAGCTCGACTTCCGTGGCGTTCGGCGCGGCGAGCGCGAAATTGACGCCTTCGGGGCTCGGCGTGGCGCCCAAGGGCAGGGGCGTGCCGTCGATCATGCGCGGCACCCCGGCCTCACGCCAGCACCCACATCAAGGTTCCCAAGGGCGGCACCGAGATCACCATCGACCGGGCCCGGCCATGCCAGGGCACGGCTTCGCTCGCGATCGGCCCATTGCCGACGCCGCTGCCGCCGTACACGGCGTTGTCGGTGTTGATGAGTTCGCGGTAGGTGCCCTCCGCGGGCACCCCCAGCCGATAGCCGATCCGCGGAACCGGCGTGAAATTGCACACCGCCAGCACGAAGCGGCCGTCGCGCGCCCGCCGCACGAAGGAGAACACCGAATGGTCCGCGTCGTCATGGCAGATCCACTCGAAGCCCTCGGTCTCGCAGTCGAGTTCGTGCAGCGCCGGGAAGTGGCGGTAGACGTTGTTGAGGTCGCGCACCAGCCGCCGGATGCCGTGGTGCGCCGGCTGTTCGAGCAGGTGCCAGTCGAGGCTGTGGTCCGCGTTCCATTCGGCGAACTGGGCGAATTCGCCGCCCATGAACAGCAGCTTCTTGCCCGGGTAGGCCCACAGGTAGCCATAGAGGTTGCGCAGCCCGGCGAACTTCTGCCAGTTGTCGCCGGGCATGCGGCCGATCATCGAGCCCTTGCCGTGCACCACCTCGTCGTGCGACAGCGGCAGCACGAAGTTCTCGCTGAAGGCGTACATCAGGCCGAAGGTGATCCGCTGATGGTGGTGCTTGCGATAGACCGGGTTGATGCCGGCGTAGGCCAGCGTGTCGTTCATCCAGCCCATGTTCCACTTGTAGTGGAAGCCGAGGCCGCCGTCCTCGGGCGGCCGCGTCACGCCGGGGAAGCTGGTCGACTCCTCGGCCAGGGTCACGGCGCCCGGCCGCTCGATGCCGACCACGCGGTTCATGCGGCGCAGGAACTCGATCGCCTCCAGGTTCTCGCGTCCGCCGAGCGCGTTGGGCACCCATTCGCCGGCCTTGCGGCTGTAGTCGCGGTAGAGCATCGAAGCCACCGCGTCGACCCGCAGGCCGTCGACGCCATAGCGCTCGAGCCAGTAGAGCGCGTTGCCGACCAGGTAGTTGCGTACCTCGGTCCGCGCGAAGTTGAAGATCAGCGTCTGCCAGTCGTTGTGGAAGCCCTCGCGCGGGTCGGCGTACTCGTAGAGCGCGGTGCCGTCGAAGTTCGCGAGGCCGTGCGCGTCGGTCGGGAAGTGCGCCGGCACCCAGTCGAGGATCACGCCGAGCCCGGCCGCATGCGCGGCCTCGACGAAATGGCGGAAATCGCCCGGCGTGCCGAAGCGCGAGGTCGGCGCGTAGAGGCCGATCGGCTGATAGCCCCAGGAGCCGTCGAAGGGATGTTCGCTGACCGGCAGCAGTTCGATGTGGGTGAAACCCATGTCGCGCGCGTAAGGCACCAGGGTGTCGGCCAGCTCGCGGTAGTCGAGCCATTCGTGGCCGTTCTTGCGCCGCCAGGAGCCGAGATGAACCTCGTAGATGCTGACCGGGGCGTCGCGGCCATTGGCTTCGGCGCGTCCGGGCGGCAGACGGACCGGCGCCGGCAGGGGCTGCACCACGCAGGCGGTGTCGGGCCGCAGCCGGGCCGAGAAGCCGAAGGGATCGGCCTTGCGCAGCACCTGGCCCTGCGCCGACAGGATCTCGAATTCGTAGCTGTCGCCGGGCGCCACGTGGGGCGCGAAGATCTCCCAGACACCGCATTCGCGGCGCAGCCGCATCATGTGGCGGCGGCCGTCCCATTGATTGAAGTCGCCGACCACCGAGACCCGGCGCGCGTTCGGCGCCCAGACCGCGAAGGCGACGCCACGCACGCCGTCGATTTCGCGCAGGTGGGCGCCGAGCTGTTCGTAGGGCCGCAGGTGCGTGCCTTCGGCCAGCAGCCAGACATCGGTTTGGCCCAGCACCGGCGGGAAGCGATAGGGGTCCTCGAGCGCCGACTTGTGCGCGCCCCAGTCGACTTCGAAGCGATAGCCGAGCCGGGCCTGCGAGGCCGGCACCAAGGCGGCGAAAAGATCGGTGTCGCCCTGGCGGTCGAGTTCGGCCAGCGGCCAGCCCGAGCCCGAGTGCAGCACCGCGACGGACTGGGCGCCGGGCAGCAGCGCGCGCACCCACAAGCCCTCGTCCGTCTGGTGCGGACCCAGCACGGCGAACGGGTCGCCATGCTCGGCGCGCATCAAGGCACGGACTTCGGCGTCAGGCAGCATGCAGGGGCTCTCCCATGAAAACGCCGAAGGGCGGCAGCGCGAGTGCGCGGCCATCGAGCTCGGCGCCGGCGAACGGCGATCCGGCCAGCGGCTGCAGGGCCTGCGCCAACTGCAGCGTCGCCGGCGTGTCTGACAGATTGAACACCGCCTGCAGCGCCTTGTCACCCTCGCGCCGTTCGAACCACAGCAAGGGCTCGGGCGCCTCGAGGAATTTCATGCGGCCGGTGCGCAGCAACGGCCGCGTGCGGCGCCAATGCAGCAGTGCCCGGCTGTAGTGCAGCATCGACTGCGGGTCGCCGGCCTGCTGGTCGATGGCCAGCGCCAGGTGGGCCTCCGGCACCGGCAGCCAGGGCAGGCCGTCGGTGAAGCCGCCGTGGGGCTGGTCGGCCCGCCACGGCATCGGCGTGCGGCAGCCGTCGCGGCCCTTGAACTCGGGCCAGAAGGCGCGGCCGTACGGGTCCTGCAGCAACTCGAAGGGCACCTCGGCCTCGGGCAGGCCGAGTTCCTCGCCCTGATAGACGCTGGCGCTGCCGCGCAGCGACAGCAGCAAGGTCAGCCAGAGCCGGTCGCGCCGGGTGTCGACCGGGCCGGTGGCATTCCACCGGCTGGCAACGCGCGGCACATCGTGATTCGAAACCGCCCAGCAACCCCAGCCGTCGGTCTTGGCGAGCGCGGCGTCCAGCGCCTCGACCTGGGCCCGCAGGTGGCGCGCGCTGTGTTCGCTGGTCAAGAGGCTGAAGCTGTAGGCCAGGTGCAGCCGCTTCCCGCGCTCGGTGTAGCGGGCCATCACGGGCGGCGCGTCCTCGTCGCCGACCTCGCCGAGCGCCACCGCGCCGTAGCCGTCGAGCAGCCGGCGCAGCCGCTCGAGGAACAGCAGGTTCTCGGGCTGGCTCTTGTCGTGCAGGTGCTGCTGCATCGCGTAGGGGTTGTCGGCCCGCACCGTGCTGACTTCGCCGCCGTTCGCGGGCGGGTTGTCGCGCAATCGCGCATCGTGGAATTGATGGTTGCAGGCATCGAAGCGGAAACCGTCGACGCCGCGCCGGCACCAGAACTCGACCTCGCCGAGTAGCGCTTCCTGCACTTCGGGGCAATGGAAATTGAGGTCGGGCTGCTCGGCCAGGAAGCTGTGCAGGTAGTACTGGCGCCTGCGCGAATCCCATTGCCAGGCCGATCCGCCGAACACCGACAGCCAGTTGTTCGGCGCCGTGCCGTCGGGCTTGGGGTCGGCCCAGACGTACCAGTCGGCCTGCGGATTCGTCCGGTCGGCCCGGCTGGCCGCGAACCAGGCGTGCTGGTCGGAGGTGTGGGACAGGACCTGGTCGATGATGATCTTCAGGCCGAGCCCGTGGGCCCGGGCCAGCAGGGCGTCGAAATCCTCCAGGGTGCCGAAGATCGGGTCGACCGCCCGGTAGTCGGACACGTCGTAGCCGAAATCCTTCATCGGCGAGCGGAAGAAGGGCGAAATCCAGATCGCGTCCACCCCCAGCCCGGCCACATGGTCCAGGGTGCCCGTGATCCCCGGCAGGTCGCCGATGCCATCGCCGTTGCTGTCCATGAAGCTGCGCGGGTAGATCTGGTAGATCACCGCGCCCCGCCACCAGTCGTTGACCATGCCTCTGCCTCTCGGATACGAAAATCATTGTGGCATGCGAGAAGCATGCCGCTCGCCCCCAGGTTGCCCGGCACGAAGTGCAGGCAACCTGGGGGCGAGCAACAGAACCCCGCGATAATCCAACTTCCCCCGGCCGCCTGGCGCCGGGCTGTTGTCGAGTGCCCATGAACCCCAGCTACAAACCCGCCGATGTCGAGTCCGCCGCCCAGGCCCACTGGACCGCGGCCGATGCCTACCGCGTGACCGAGGACGCGCGCAAGAAGAAGTACTACGCCTGCTCCATGCTGCCTTACCCCAGCGGCAAGCTGCACATGGGCCACGTGCGCAACTACACGATCAACGACATGCTCACGCGCTACCTGCGCATGAGCGGCTACAACGTGCTGATGCCGATGGGTTGGGACGCCTTCGGCCTGCCGGCCGAGAACGCCGCGCTCAAAAACGGCGTTCCACCGGCGAAATGGACCTACGAGAACATCGGCTACATGAAGGGCCAGCTGCAGGCCATGGGCCTGGCGATCGACTGGAGCCGCGAGATCGCCACCTGCGATCCGAGCTACTACAAGTGGAACCAGTGGCTGTTCCTCAAGATGCTCGCGAAGGGCATCGCCTACCGCAAGACCCAGGTGGTCAACTGGGACCCGGTCGACCAGACCGTGCTGGCCAACGAGCAGGTGATCGACGGCAAGGGCTGGCGCACCGGCGCCACCGTCGAGCGGCGCGAGATCCCGGGCTATTACCTGAAGATCAGCGACTACGCCGAGGAACTGCTCGAGCACACCCAGCACAAGCTGCCGGGGTGGCCCGAGCGCGTCAGGCTGATGCAGGAGAACTGGATCGGCAAGAGCGAAGGCCTGCGCTTCGCCTTCACGCACAAGATCAAGGACGACAAGGGCCACCTGATCCAGGGCGGCCGCATGTACGTCTTCACGACCCGTGCCGACACCATCATGGGCGTGACCTTCTGCGCCGTGGCGCCCGAGCATCCGCTGGCCACCCATGCCGCGAAGACCAACCCCAAGGTCGCGGCCTTCATCGCCGAGGCCAAGGGCGGCGGCACCACCGAGGCCGAGCTCGCCACGCAGGAAAAGAAGGGCGTGCCCACGGGGCTCACCGTGACCCACCCGATCACCGAGGAACCGATCCCGCTCTGGGTCGGCAACTACGTGCTGATGAGCTACGGCGACGGTGCCGTGATGGGGGTGCCGGCGCACGACGAGCGCGACTTCGCCTTCGCCAACAAGTACGGCATCGAGATCATCCAGGTCGTGCTGGTCGACGACGAGCCGCACTTCGACTACCACCGCTGGCAGGACTGGTACGGCGACAAGCAGCGCGGCGTGACCATCAATTCCGACAACTTCAGCGGCATGCACTACCCGGAAGCGGTGAAGGCGGTGGCTCATGCGCTGGGCCAGAAGGGCCTGGGCGAGACGCAGACCACCTGGCGCTTGCGCGACTGGGGCGTGAGTCGGCAGCGCTACTGGGGCACGCCGATCCCGATCATCCATTGCGAGGCGCACGGCGCGGTGCCGGTGCCCGAGAAGGACCTGCCGGTCGTCCTGCCGACCGATTGCGTGCCCGATGGCTCGGGCAATCCGCTGGCCAAGCACGAGGGCTTCCATGCCGGCGTCGTCTGCCCGGTCTGCGGCAAGCCCGCGCGGCGCGAGACCGACACGATGGACACCTTCGTCGACAGTTCGTGGTACTTCATGCGCTACTGCGACCCGAAGAGCGACGACGCCATGGTGGCCGACGGCGCCAAGTACTGGATGCCGATGGACCAGTACATCGGCGGCATCGAGCACGCGATCCTGCACCTGCTCTACGCGCGCTTCTGGACCAAGGTGATGCGCGACCTCGGCCTGGTGAAGGTCGACGAGCCCTTCAGCAAGCTGCTGACGCAGGGCATGGTGCTGAACCACATCTTCTTCCGGCGCGGCGAAAAGGGCGGCAAGGAGTACTTCCCGCCTTCCGAGGTCACGCCCGAGCTCGATGCCCAGGGACGCATCACGGGCGGCACGCTGGCCGACGGCACGCGGGTGGAGTACGGCGGCGTTGGCAAGATGGGCAAGACCGAGCGCAACGGCGTCGATCCGCAGGACCTGATCGAGAAGTACGGCGCCGACACCGCGCGCCTCTACACCATGTTCACCGCGCCGCCGGAGGCGACGCTGGAGTGGAACGACGCCGCGGTCGAGGGAAGCTACCGCTTCCTGCGCCGGGTCTGGAACTTCGGCGTCGCGCAGCATGCGGCTGCGGCCGAGGCCGGCGCGGCTGCGGCCGGCCCGCCCGTGTTCGGCAAGAACGCCAAGGCGCTGCGCCACGAAATCCATACCGTGCTGCGCCAGATCGACTACGACTACCAGCGCATGCAATACAACACGGTGGTGTCGGGCGCGATGAAGCTGCTCAATGCCCTCGAGGGCTTCAAGCCGGCCGCGGCCGACGCCGGCGATCGCGCCGCCGTGCGCGAGGGCTTCGGCATCCTGCTGCGCTGCCTCTACCCGGCGACGCCGCACATCGCGCATCAGCTCTGGCTGCAGCTCGGCTACGACAAGGACCAGGGCGACCTGCTCGATGCGTCCTGGCCGACGGTCGATGTCAGCGCGCTCGAGCAGGACGAGATCGAGCTGATGCTGCAGATCAACGGCAAGCTGCGCGGCTCGCTGCGCGTGCCGGCCGCGGCCAGCAAGCCGGAGATCGAGAAGATCGCGCTGGCCTGCGAAGCCTTCGTGCAGCACGCTGCGGGCGCGGCCGCCAAGCGCGTGATCGTGGTGCCGGGCCGGCTGGTCAACGTGGTGCTATGAGCCGGGCGATCGGACGCTCGCCGCTGCCGCGGCGCGGCTTTCTGGCGGTCGCGGCTGCGCTGGCGCTGGCGGGCTGCGGCTTCGAATTGCGCAAGGCGCCGACCTTTGCCTTCAAGAGCATCGCCGTGACGGGCACTTCCCCGTTCTCGAACTACCTGCGGCGGCAGCTCAAGGCTGCCGGAACCGTGGAGGTGCTGCCCGCAGACCAGGCCGAGAAGGCCGAGGCGGTGCTGGAGCTCCTCGGCGAGAGCCGCAACAACATCGTGCTGTCGACCACGACCGACGGCCAGGTGCGCGAACTGCAGCTGATCCTGACCCTGCGCTTCAAAGTGCGCGGCTCGGGCGGCAAGGAGCTGCTCGGACCGACGGAGATTCAGCAGTCGCGCGACATCACCTACAACGAGACTGCCGCACTCGCCAAGGAAGGCGAGGCCGAGCTTCTGTACCGCGACATGCAGAACGACATCGCCCAGCAGGTGCTGCGCCGGCTCGCAGCGATCAAATGACGCTCGCCCCCAGGTTGCCCGGCACTGCGTGTCCGGGCGCCCACCCCCTGCCGGGGGCAACACCAGAGGCCCGGCGAAGCCGGTTCCTCGGTGTTTCACCAACGGGCCTGGCTGCGCCGGCCGGCACGCCGGCGCCTTGTCGGTTTTTGGGCTAGGCGCTGATGCAGCTGAATCCTTTGCAACTGGCCGCCCACCTCGCGAAGCGGGTGGCGCCGCTTTACGTCATCCATGGCGACGAGCCGCTGCTGGCGCAGGAGGCGGCCGATGCGATCCGTGCCGCGGCACGTGTCCAGGGCTACACCGAGCGCAGTTCGTACACCGCGGCCGGCGCCCATTTCGACTGGAGCGCGGTGCTGGCGGCCGGCGGCTCGCTGAGCCTGTTCGCAGATCGGCAGATCGTCGAGATCCGGATCCCCTCGGGCAAGCCCGGCAAGGACGGCAGCGCCGCGCTGCAGCAGATCGCCGAGGCCGCGCCCGGCAACGACAGCACGCTCACGCTGGTGCTGCTGCCAAGGCTCGACAAGGCGACCCGGAGCGCGGCTTGGTTCGCTGCACTCGAGAACCATGGCATCAGCCTGCAGATCGATGCCGTCGAGCGTGCCGCGCTGCCGCAGTGGATCGCCCAGCGCCTGGCGCTGCAGGGCCAGCGCGTGAAGGCCGGCGAGGAAGGCCAGCGGACCTTGCAGTTCTTCGCCGACCGGGTCGAGGGGAACTTGCTGGCGGCGCACCAGGAGATCCAGAAGCTCGCGCTGCTGCACCCCGAGGGCGAACTCGGCTGGGAACAGGTCGAGGGCGCGGTCAACAACGTCGCCCGCTACGACGTCTTCAAGCTGTCGGAAGCGGTGCTCGGCGGCAATCCCCAGCGCGTGTCGCGCATGCTTGATGGCCTGCAGGCCGAGGGCGAGGCCGAGGTGCTGGTGCACTACACGCTGGCCGAGGACATCCGGGCACTGAAGCGCGTGAAGGATGCGATGGCGGCCGGCCGGCCGTTGCCGATGGCACTGCGCGAGAACCGCATCTGGGGCCCGCGCGAGCGCGCCTTCGAGCGCGTGCTGCCGCGGCTCGACGACCGGGCGCTGGCCCGAATGCTGCGCGCCGCCCACGTGGTCGACGGCATCGTCAAGGGCCTCAAGCAGCCTGACTGGCCGGCCAACGGCTGGCAAGCCCTGCATCGGCTGGCGCTGATGCTGTGCCGCGCCTGCGGACCTAGGGGATGACCCCCCGAAGCGCCTGGCGGCGCCTCCCCCCAAGGGGGGCAACACCAGCGGCCTGGCAAAGCCAGTTCCGCGGTGTTTCACCAACGGGCCTGGCTGCGCCGGCCGTCAAAAGAGACGGCGCCGTACTTTTTTCGGCTGTGCGCAGCGCGCCCGTTGGTGGGCAGTCGCGGAACCGGCTTTGCCGGGCCGCTGACTGCGCCCCCGGCAGGGGGTGGGCGCCCGGACACGAAGTGCCGGGCAACCTGGGGGCGAGCCACATTCCCCGCCGCCTTTGGACCTCGCGGCACAATCCGGGGATGAATACCTTGAATGTCTCCGAGTACGTCCAGACGCTCGGGCTGCAGGCCAAGCTCGCTTCGGCCCTGATGGCACGGGCGGACGCCGCCACCAAGAACAAGGCGCTGAAGGCGCTGGCGCGCCGGCTGCGCGCCGCCGGCGCGCCGCTGGCCGAGGCCAATGCGAAGGATCTGTCGCGGGCCGAGGGCGCCGGCCTGTCGGCGCCGATGGTCGACCGCCTCAAGCTGACGCCGAAGGTCATCGAGACCGTGGCGCAGGGCTGCGAACAGCTGGCCGCGATGTCCGACGTGATCGGCGAGGTCATCGGCATGCGGCAGCAGCCCAGCGGCATCCGGGTCGGCCAGATGCGGGTGCCGATCGGCGTCTTCGGCATGATCTACGAGAGCCGCCCCAACGTGACCATCGAGGCCGCGAGCCTGGCGATCAAGAGCGGCAACGCGGCGATCCTGCGTGGCGGCTCCGAGGCGATCGAATCGAACAAGGCGCTGGCCCGGCTGGTCGCCGAGTCGCTCGAGGAAGCCGGCCTGCCGGTCGATGCCGTGCAACTGGTAGCCACCACCGACCGCGAGGCCGTGGGCCAGCTGATCGCGATGCCGCAGTTCGTCGACGTCATCATCCCGCGCGGCGGCAAGGGCCTGATCGAACGCATCAGCCGTGACGCGCGGGTGCCGGTCATCAAGCACCTCGACGGCAACTGCCATGTGTACGTCGACCACACGGCCGAGCTCGACATGGCGCTGAAGATCGTCGACAACGCCAAGACCCAGAAGTACAGCCCCTGTAACGCGGCCGAGGGCCTGCTGGTGGCCTCCTCGATCGCCGAGACCTTCCTGCCCGAGATCGGCGCCATCTTCGCCGCCAAGGGCGTCGAGATGCGCTGCGATCCGGCGGCGGCGCAGATCCTGCGCGCGGACGGCGCGCACCTGCCGGCCGACAAGGTGGTCGATGCGGTCGAATCGGACTGGTCCGAGGAATACCTGGCCGCGGTCATCAGCATCAAGGTGGTGGAGGGCGTGGACGAGGCCATCGCGCACATCAACCACTATTCGAGCCACCACACGGATGCGATCGTCACGCGCGACCACATGAACGCCCAGCGCTTCCTGCGCGAGGTCGATTCGGCCAGCGTGATGGTCAATGCGAGCACCCGGTTCGCCGACGGCTTCGAGTTCGGCCTCGGTGCCGAAATCGGCATCAGCACCGACAAGTTCCATGCGCGCGGGCCGGTGGGGATCGAGGGCCTGACCTCGCTGAAGTACGTGGTCCTGGGGCAAGGCGAAGTAAGGACTTGAGCCCCGACGACCGGCCGGCGTAGCCTGGCCCGTTGGTGAACACCGCGGAACTGGCTTTGCCAGGCCGCTGGTGTTGCCCCCGGCAGGGGGTGGGCGCCCGGACACGAAGTGCCGGGCAACCTGGGGGCGAGCCACACCTTTAGCTTGTGTTCAGGGCGTCCGCCCCAAAATCTACAATCCCCGTTCTAGCTCAGGCACAAATCCAACAAGGCCGCCGCATGGTCCCCCATCTCGTCACCGCCCTGACCGGCCCGATCAACGAACTCGAGCAGCGCGTGCTCGACTCGACCCCTGCCATCGAGCGTTGGTTCCGGCTCGAATGGATGGAGCACACGCCACCGTTCTACAGCTCGGTCGACATCCGCAACGCCGGCTTCAAGCTGGCGCCGGTCGACACCAACCTCTATCCGGGCGGCTGGAACAACCTGACGCCGGAGATGCTGCCGCTGTCGGTGCAGGCGGCCCAGGCCGCGATCGAGAAGATCTGCCCCGAGGCGCGCAACCTGCTCGTGATCCCCGAGAACCATTCGCGCGACACCTTCTACCTGGCGAACGTCGCGCAGTTGGTGCGCATCTTCCACATGGCCGGGCTCAACGTGCGGGTCGGCTCCATCGACCCGGCGATCAAGTCGCCGAAGAAGATCGAGCTGCCCAACGGCGACACGGTCTGCCTGGAGCCGGTGGTGCGCAGCAAGCGCCGCCTGGGGCTGAAGCACTTCGACCCCTGCACCATCCTGCTCAACACCGACCTGTCGGCCGGCACGCCGGGCATCCTCGAGGACCTGCACGAGCAGTACCTGCTGCCGCCGCTGCACGCGGGCTGGTCGGTGCGCCGCAAGAGCAACCACTTCCACAGCTACGAAGAGGTGTCGAAGCGCTTCGGCAAGCTGCTGGGCATCGACCCCTGGCTGATCAACCCGATGTACGCCAAGGCCGCCGACGTCAGCTTCGCGACCGGCCAGGGCATCGATGTGCTGACCAGCCACGTCGACGCGCTGCTGACCAAGGTCCGCCGCAAGTACAAGGAATACGGGATCAACGAGAAGCCCTTCGTGGTCGTCAAGACCGACAACGGCACCGCCGGCCTGGGCGTGATGACGGTGCGCGACGCCAAGGAGATCGAGGCCCTGGTTCGCCGTCCGCGCGCCAGCAAGGCGGGCGCCTCCAGGGAGGGCCAGGAACCCGGCGACCTGATCGTCCAGGAAGGCGTGCTGACCAACGAGCGGGTGCACAACGGCGTCGCCGAGCCAGTGGTCTACATGATGGACCGCTATGTCGTCGGCGGCTTCTACCGGGTGCATGCCGAGCGCAAGCCGGACGAGAACCTCAACTTGCCGGGTGCCAGCTTCGTTCCATTGGCATTTTCGGAAAGTGCGCACTTACCACAACCCGGTGCCAAGCCCGGTGCGAGCGCGCCCAACCGCTTCTACATGTATGGCGTGATCGGCCGGCTCGCGATGGTGGCGGCCAGCTACGAACTCGAGGCCACCGACCCGGATGCCGAGGTCTATGAATGATTTCGGACTACAGCTTGCGGACCGGCGCGGCAACGGCAAAATAGCGGCCCCATAACAACGCAAACGACAGGGTGGAAGGCGATTCAGCGGCCGAAGCGGGCCGTACCAGCGCCCCGCGGTGTGCTGCACGCCGGCGACCCTTTGCAGCCATTCCGTGTCCGCCCCTAAATCCTCCTCCGCTGCGCTGATCCTCGCGGCCATCGGTGTCGTCTACGGCGACATCGGCACGAGCGTCCTGTATGCGGTCAAGGAGGTGTTCGGCCACGGCCACGTCCCCTTCACCACCGACAACGTCTACGGCATCCTGTCGATGTTCTTCTGGACCTTGACGGTGATCGTCTCGCTGAAGTACGTCGTGCTGGTGTTGCGCGCCGACAACGAGGGCGAAGGCGGCCTGGTGGCGATGCTCGCGCTGGCCTCGCAGGCGGTGACCGGCAAGCCCCGGCTGCGGCAGGTGCTGCTGGTGGTCGGCATCTTCGGCACCTCGCTCTTCTATGGCGACGGCGTGATCACGCCGGCGATCTCGGTGCTGTCGGCGGTCGAGGGCCTGGAGGTGGTGTCGCCGCAGTTCCGGCACTACGTGATCCCGATCACGCTGGTCGTGCTGTTCGGCCTGTTCGTGGTCCAGAAGCGCGGCACGGCGGGCATCGGCCGCTTCTTCGGTCCGATCACGCTGGCCTGGTTCTTCGCCATCGCGGTGCTCGGCGTGTCGCAGATCCTCACCCATCCCGAGATCCTCAAGGCGATGAGCCCGCATTACGCGCTGCGCTTCATGTGGAACAACCCGGTCACCAGCTTCATCATCCTGGGCGCGACCGTGCTGTGCGTGACCGGCGCCGAGGCGCTCTACGCCGACCTCGGGCACTTCGGCAAGAAGCCGATCCGCATCGCCTGGTTCTCGGTCGTGATGCCGGCGCTGACGCTCAACTACTTCGGCCAGGGCGCGCTGCTGCTCGAGAACCCGCTGGCCGTGAAGAACCCGTTCTTCATGATGGCCCCCGAATGGGCGCTGCTGCCGCTGGTGTTTCTGGCCACGGCGGCCACGGTGATCGCGTCGCAGGCCCTCATCACCGGCGCCTTCAGCGTCACCCGCCAGGTGATCCAGCTCGGCTACCTGCCGCGCATGAACATCGAGCACACCAGCGTGCGCACCGCCGGCCAGATCTACATCCCCTTCGTCAACTGGGGCCTGTTCGTGGCGATCGTGCTGGCGGTGGTGATGTTCCGCTCGTCGAGCAACCTGGCGGCGGCCTACGGCATCGCGGTGACCACCGACATGCTGATCACCACGGTGCTGACCTTCTTCGTGATCCGCTACGCCTGGAAGTACCCGCTCGCCCTGTGCATCGCGGCCACCGGCGCCTTCTTCTTGGTCGACTTCCTGTTCTTCGCCTCGAACCTGCTCAAGCTGTTCGAGGGCGGCTGGTTCCCGCTGCTGATCGGCGGCTCGATCTTCATGCTGATGCTGACCTGGAAGGAAGGGCGCCGGCTGATGGGCGAGACCCAGCTGGCCGAGGCGATCGACCTGCGCGGCTTCCTCGACTCGGTCTTCGTGAGCCCGCCGGCGCGGGTCGATGGCACGGCGGTCTTCATGACCGCCGAGCCGGGCGTGGTGCCCAACGCGCTGCTGCACAACCTCAAGCACAACAAGGTGCTGCATGACCAGAACCTGTTCGTGACGGTGCGCAACCACGAGGTGCCGTGGATCCCGATGGACAAGCGCATCGAGATGGAGGCGCTGGGCCACCACTGCTGGCAGGTGGTGGTGCACTACGGCTTCAAGAACGAGATCGACCTGCCGCGCGCGCTCGAGCACGCGCGCATGCGCGGCTGCCAGCTCGAGCCGATGGCGACCAGCTACTTCCTGTCGCGCGACGTCGTGATCCCGACGCTGGGCAGCGGCATGGCGCCCTGGCGCGAGAAGCTGTTCGCGCAGATGCATCACAACGCGAGCGGGGCGGCGGACTTCCTGGGTCTGCCGAACAACGCGGTCGTGGAGCTCGGCTCAAAAATAGAAATTTAGCTCGCCCCCAGGTTGGCTCACTTCGTGTAGCCGCCCACCCCCTTCCGGGGGCAACACCAGCGGCCCGGCAAAGCCGGTTCCGCGGTGTTCCTGGAAGGGTGCGGCGACACAGCGGCACAATCCGACGATGCGTTTTTTCAAGGACCTGAGCCTGTCGGCTTTTACCGCCGGTTTCGTCGCCGTGCTGGTCGGCTTCACGAGTTCCGTGGCGATCGTGTTCCAGGCCGCGCAGGCCTTCGGCGCCACGCCCGAGATGATCTCCTCCTGGATGTGGGCGCTGGGCCTGGGCATGGGCCTGGCCTCGGCGCTGCCTTCGCTGTGGTGGCGCAAGCCCGTGATGATCGCCTGGAGCACGCCCGGCGCCGCGGTGCTGGCGGTCGCCGGCGCCGGCTTCAGCATGAACGAAGCGGTCGGCGCCTTCATTGTCTGCGCGCTGCTGATGGCCCTGGCCGGCGCCACTGGCTGGTTCGAGCGGGTGATGAACAGGATCCCGATGGCGCTGGCCTCGGCGTTGCTGGCCGGCGTGCTGGCGCGCTTCGGGCTGCAGGCCTTCGTCGCCGCCCAGACCGCGCTGCCGCTGGTGCTGCTGATGCTCGGCGCCTACCTTGCGGGCAAGCGGCTGCTGCCGCGCTATGCGGTGCCGCTGACCCTGGGGGTCGGCATCGCCTTCGCCGCGGCGCGCGGCGAGCTGGCGTGGAGCGCGGTGCATTTCAGCCTCGCGCTGCCGGTGCTCACGATGCCGGTCTTCAGCTGGCAGGCGGTGGTCAGCCTCGCGCTGCCGCTGTTCGTCGTCACCATGGCGTCGCAGAACCTGCCGGGCGTGGCCGCGATCCGCGCCGCGGGCTACGAGCTGCCGGTGTCGAAGCTGATCACGATCAGCGGCCTTTTCACATTGGTGCTGGCGCCCTTCGGGGCCTTCGCGCTGAATCTCAGCGCCATCACGGCCGCGATCTGCATGGGGCGCGAGGCGCACGAGGACCCGGCGCGGCGCTACACCGCGGCGGTCAGCTGCGGCGCGATCTACGTCGTGATCGGCCTGTTCGGCGCCGCCGTCACGGGTCTCTTGACCGCCTTCCCGAAGGAACTGGTCGCGACCATCGCCGGCCTGGCGCTGCTCGGCACCATCGGCGGCGGGCTGGCCGCGGCGGTGCGCGACGAGCCGCACCGCGAGGCGGCGCTGATCACCTTCCTGGTCACGCTCTCGGGCGTCACGCTGGTGGGCATCGGCTCGGCCTTCTGGGGCGTGGTGGCCGGTGCCCTGGCCCTGGCGATCCAGCAGTTCGGCCGCAAACCCCACGCCGGCACGGACATCGCGTCTGCCTGCAAGATCCGGCTCGACGAGCGATCGGGCACCTCGGGGCCGGCCGCGACATCCCCCTCAACGGCAACGGCTCCGACTGCCGGAAAGACCTCCTGACATGCACATCCTCTTTGTTGCCGACCCCCTGGATCATTTCAAGATCTACAAGGACACCACCTTCTCGATGATGCGCGAGGCCCAGCGGCGCGGCCACACGCTGTCGGTCTGCGAACCGCGCCACCTGGGCTGGCGGCGCGGCGGGCTGGTGACCGCGAAGGCGCGCGCGATCGTGCTGACCGGCGACCCCGACGACTGGTACCGCGAGGAGCCGGCCGAGGAGCGGCCGCTCAAGGGCTACGACGTCGTGCTGATGCGCAAGGACCCGCCCTTCGACGCCGAGTACATCTACGCCACCCACCTGCTCGAGCAGGCCGAGCGCGAGGGCGCCCGCGTGGTCAACAAGCCGCGGGCGCTGCGCGACCACCCGGAGAAGCTGGCGATCATGGAGTTCGCCGAGTTCACCACGCCGACGCTGGTGACGCGCGATGCGGCGTCGGTGCGCGCCTTCCACGCCGAGCACCGGGACATCATCCTGAAGCCGCTCGACGGCATGGGCGGCATGGGCATCTTCCGCGTCAAGGCCGATGCGCTGAACCTCGGCTCGATCATCGAGACGCTCAACAAGAACGGCGCCGAGACGATCATGGTGCAGCGCTTCGTGCCGCAGATCTCGGAAGGCGACAAACGGGTGCTCGTGATCGGCGGCCGCGCCGTGCCCTACAGCCTGGCGCGCATCCCGCAGGGCACCGAGGTGCGCGGCAACCTCGCGGCCGGCGGCAAGGGCGTGGCCCAGCCGCTGACCGACGACGACCGCCGCATCGCCGAGACGATCGGCCCGGTGCTGAGCCAGCGCGGCCTGCTGCTGATCGGCCTCGACGTCATCGGCGGCTCGCTGACCGAGATCAACGTCACCAGCCCGACCTGCTTTCAGGAGATCACCGAGCAGACCGGCTTCGACGTGCCGGCGATGTTCATCGATGCGCTGGAAGCGCATGTGAAATCGTGAAGGTCGAGCGCATCGCCGCGTTCTCCGACGGGGAGGTCGGCGGCAATCCGGCC